>CANLGS010000034.1 GCA_947490035.1 Gemmataceae bacterium | reverse complement strand
TCGAGCCGGTGCCGGGGACGCAATCGCACGCGGCGCGGAAGGCGCGGTCCGCGCACGTGAGTGCCCGCGCAAAACGCCGGCCGCGAGCGCACGCTTCCCTTGGATGTGATCTCGAACTTGAAGGTGTTGGCTTCGCCCGCCTTCACCTCGGCCGCGAGGGTGGTGTTCGGCCCCCAATACTTCGGCGGCGTCGTGTTGGTCTTGGGGCGAGTGCGGCCGGAACACGTCCACGAGTCGCTGCGCGAGTTGGCCGTCATCACGGACCAATCGTCGAGCAAGCAGTTCCCCCTGGGCGTGCCCGAGAAGGAGCGGCTCGGTGGCTTCTGGGGCCGACCGCGGATCGCGGAGCGGTCGTCAAGGCGGGCTGAGGTCGAAGTCGTACGCGCCCGGCGCCGGGTTCTCGACGACTTCGACGCGCAGGTCGGTCGTGTGTCGCTGGGTGTACTTGGGGTGGACGATCCAGACGGGCACCCAGTCCGGCCGAATCTCGACCGGGTTGCGGGTAGCCATCACCATGACCTTGTACGACCCCATCGCGGCCCCGCCTTCGCCCCGCAATTCGACCGTGTAGGTGCCGTCGGGCGCGATGTTGCCCATCGGGCAGTCGATCCGCTTGCTCCCGCGCTCCTCGTCGGGGATGAAGACGATCTCGCCCCTAATCAGGGGCACGCCCGCGAGGGTCACGCGGCCGGTGATACCCACCTTGCGGTCGGGATCGTCGCCTTTCCCGCACCCGGCCACGAGCGCCGCCGCGAGGACGCCGCCGAATAACGCCGCCGGCCGCATCCGCCGGGGGGACTTCCGTTCGCCGCTCATGTGGGTCACCAGGGAGCCTGAAAAGTTTGGCCGTCGTCGCGGATCGCCAGCCAGCGGAGGACGGCCGTGAAGTCGGTCGATGCCGAGAGGAAGTGGACGCTGCCGTCGCAGAACAGGACGTTCGCCCCGCTCGTGTGCGGCGACTGGATGGGCCGGTTCCACCCGTACCGGCCGAACCCGTCGTCGAACGCCGTGCGGGCCTTGGTGTTGATCGGGTAGCGGAGGGTGGCAATCGCCCCGCCGGCCTCGTTGTTCTTGGTGGCGAACGTGTTGCTCGGGGCGACATCCTTGGGCGGCGTGTTCGACAGGCAGGTCGCCCACAACCCCGCCCGCACGTCGGACCGATGGTCCGCCTTGACACCGTTGATGTCCAGCACCCAGTCGGACTGCTCGCCGACGACCATCGTGTTGCTCGTCCCGTCGGTGATGCCGACGGATGTCAGTCTGGCGCCGGGGAAGAGCACGCCGTTCGAGGCGGCCCAGCCCCCGTGGGAGACGTAGGTGGTGCTCGGGGGCGACCAGTTGACCACTCGGCCGGCGCCGCTCGGGTCGGTGTAGGTATTCGGGCTGCCGGTCGCCCCCATGATCCCGACGTAGTTCCCGGCTTGGATCTGGATGCCGGTGGTGTTGTCCTCCGGGCGAATGGAGGGCGGCAGCGGGCTGCTCGGGCAGATGTGGAAGGGGACGAGTACCTTGTCGAGCGCGACGACGTTCGGCGCGTCGGTGGCGGAGACGCTGTAGAACGCCTCGTTCCCGCCGCTCGAACCACTCATGACCACTCGGGCGGCGACGGTGTCGCCTTCCGCGAACGGGAGCGTCCGGGCGGCCCAACTCGCCCGCCAGTACCCGCCGACGGGGTTCGGCTCGTTGCCGCTCGGGAGGACGCCGTTGGCGTTCTCGAAACTGTGGAACGCGAGGCCGATCTGCTTGAGGTTGTTCTGGCACTTCATGCGCGCCGCGGCCTCGCGCACCTTCTGCACGGCCGGCAACAACAGCCCGATCAGGATCGCGATGATGGCGATCACCACCAACAGCTCGATGAGCGTGAACCCCGCCCGACGTGGAGCGTTCATGTGACTTCATCCGGTGAGTGGAACTGATGAAGAATGTGCGTGTAGACTAGAACCCCTCTCGTGGTCGGTCGTCAAGTGAAAAGGAGACGTTCAAACGCCGGTCGCGGGCGCGTCATCTGCGCCAGCCGCTAAATCTCGGCCAGTTGTGCCTTCGAGTCGCCGAACTCCTTGAGCCGCACGCCGGCCTTCTCCATGAGCGACAGGTACAGGCTGCACATCTTGCGGTTCGACTTGCCGCTGTAGTCGAGGACGCGCCCCGTCTTGATCTGCCCGCCACCGCGACCGAGCATCACCACCGGTAACTGGTCGTTGTTGTGGTTCCCGGTCATCATGCTCGAACACATCAGGATCATGCTGTTATCGAGCAGTGTGCGGTCGCCCTCCTTCACCGCGTCAAGTTTCTCCGCGATATACCCCAACTGCTGCGTGAAGAACTGATTCACCTTCAACCAGTCGGCGCCGTCGGTGTGCGAGAGCAGGTGGTGGATCATGTAGTCGATCCCGCCCTTGCCACCCGCGGCTTGAAGGTTCGGGAACCGCAGCGAAGAGTGGTCGTTGTTCAGCTTCAGGGTGCAGACGCGTGTCGTGTCGGTGCGGAACGCGAGCACGAGGATGTCGCACATGAGCCGCATGTGCTGGTCAACGTCTTGCGGGATGCCATCGGCTGGGCGTTTCATGTCGGGCTTGTCGAGCGTGGGCCGCCAGCCTTGAAGGCGCCCGTTCTTACCCGCTTGGTCGATGCGCGTTTCCACTTCGCGCACGCTGGAGAGGTATTCGTCTAGCCGGCGTTGATCGGCGGTGCTGACCTTGTTCTTGTAGCTGGTGGCGTCTTCGCGAACGGCGTCCAGCACGCTCTTGTCGGCCTTGCCCACTTCGTCGCGGAAGAGGCGGTCGAACGCGAGCGCGGGATACAGTTCGAGCGGCGTCGGCGTGGTCGCGGAACTCCACGAGATGTGCGAACTGTAGATCATCGAGTAGTTCTTGTGGATCGCCGCGATTGACGGTTCCGTGCCCAGTACGAGGCTCGGCACTTTGGTCTGGCCCTTCGTCTTCTCCGCGATCATCTGGTCGCAACTGATGCCGGACTTGATGCCGCCATCGGGCGCGAGGTGCGCGCCCGTGAGCAGGTTGCCGGTCTGGCAACTGTGAATGCCGCCGATAAGGGCTTCCTGGTTGTACAGTCCGCGAAGGAACAGCATCTTCTCGCGGAACGGCTTGACCGGGTCGAGCACCTTGCCCAACTCCATGTCCTTGCCTTCACCCTTCGCCCACCACTCCTTGCTGTGGTAGCCGTTGCCGCTGAACAGCACCGCGAACCGCACTGGCGGTTCCGACGAGGCGTTCTTGGGCTTGTCGTCGCCCCACACCGGGACCGACTCCAGCCACGGCAGCGCCATCGTCACGCCGACGCCCCGAAGGAAGGTTCGGCGCGAGAGGGGTTGTTGCGGAGTGTTCATACGTTGGGTATCCTATCAATACCAAGAATCAGAGGTTGCGAAGCCGCGAGCGGCTTCGGAGGTTCAAATGCCCAACCCCATCGTCATTGCTCATCATCTCGTTTGGACTGTCTATGGTCGCTGGCTACCCAACGACCCGCGCGGGAGCAACTCTGAATACGTCGCCAGCGAGGTCATTGCCGAACTCGGGGTACTCCATCACGGGCGGAAGAAGGTCCAGCCAGCCGGGTGGGTCATCCGCGACTTTTACCAACGAGCGCGCGAGGTACTGGTGTACCCGCTGTTGACCTTCGACGAGGCCGCACGAATCGAAATCGGAGCCTCCTTCGCCAATGTCATCGATGCCGAGCGCTACACCTGTTATGCCTGCGCCCTCATGCCGGATCACGTACACCTACTGATCCGCAAGCACAAGCACACGGCGGAGGAGATGATCGAGAATTTCCAACGCGCGAGCCGCGCCCACTTGGCCGAAGCACAGTACCGCACGACCGACCATCCAGTCTGGGGTGGGCCGGGGTGGAAGGTGTTCCTCGATCACCCCGACGAGCTTCGGCGAACGATTACCTACATCGAGAAGAACCCACTCCCACTGAGGCTGCCCAAACGGGTGTGGCCTTTCGTCAAGGAGTACGATGGCTGGCCTCTTCACCCAGGGTACAGTCCCAACTCTCCTTATGTGAAGGCTCTCAGAGATGCAGGTCGTCTGTAGGTCTTCACCGCTTGCGGCTTCGCAAGCAAGAGGTTGCGAAGCCGCAAGCGGCGAAAACAAAGGCTACTCCCCAAACTCGCTGCCGCGCACCATCCTGAACTGTGGGCTTCGCACAATCGCCTGCACTGCGGCGCCCACGCGCCCTTCGTTCTTGTTCAGCTCACTCACCATCGCGTCGATGAGCGAAGTATCCGACAGCGTTGCGGCCCGACCTAGAGCGTAACCGAGAAGGCGCTTGCAGAATAGGCGCACCACCACATCTTTCTTCTTGGTGAGCAGGTAAGTTCGCAAGCCGTCGATGCCGTCGAACTCGGTGCCGTCCTTCAGCTTGGCCTTGGTATCGACTGCGAGACCGCCGAGGTCTTTCTCGCGCAAGCGGCCGATGGGGTCGTACTTCTCCAGCGCGAAGCCGAAGCCGTCGATGCGGACGTGACACACCGCGCACGCCTGGTCCTTCGCGTGCCGCTCCACCATCTGCCGCACCGTGAGTTTGTCGGTGCCCTCTTCTTCCGGCAACTGCGGCACGTCCTTGGGCGGTCGCGGGAGCTTCTCGCCCAGAAGCGTTTCCACCACCCAGTTGCCGCGAAGCACCGGACTCGTGCGCGACGCGCCGGCTTCCTTCGACTGCACGCTCGCGAGGCCCAGCACGCCGCCGCGACCGTACTTCCGCACGCCATCGACCTTTCGCCACTGCGGGCCGGTCACGCCCGGAATGCCGTAGTGCTTCGCGAGCGTTTCATTCAAGAAGGTGTGGTCCGCGTCGAGGATGGAGGTCACGGTGCGGTCGCTCTGGAACAGGTCGAGGAAGAAGAGAATTGATTCCTCGTAGATCGCCTTGCGAAGATCAGCGGTGAACGTCGGGAACAGCTTTTCGTTCTTCTCCTTTAACTCGTCGAAGCCGCGAACGTGAATCCACTGCGTGCCGAACTCGATCGCGAGCGATCGAGTTCGCGAGTCCTTCAGCATCCGCTGAACCTGCGCGGCGAGCACCTTCGGGTCGCGGAGCTTGCCCGCCGCCGCGAGCGTGCGAAGTTCCTCATCAGGCGCACTCGACCAGAGGAAGTAGCTAAGTCGCGTCGCGAGTTCGTAGTCGTTCACCGGACCGGCTTCCTTGCCCTTCGGCGCAGTCTCGATGCGGAACACGAACGCCGGGGCCACCAGAATTCGCGACAGCGTGCCGCGGAACGCCTCGTGGTGGTCCGCGCCCTTCGCGCGAATCGCCTTGTACAGCGCGAGCAGATCGGACTTCTCCTTCTCCTGAAGCGGGCGACGGTACGCGCGTTCCGCGAAGGCCAACAGCGCGTCGAGTTGCTTCGGGATCGCGGCTTCTTCATCCTTGAGGAAGTCGTCGGCGCGCTTCTTGAAGACCGGGCGCTGGCTCTCGAAGTAGTTCAGCAACTCCTTCGGCTGATCCTGCGTGACGTAGCCGATGAACTGCGGCAGGTAGTCGTTCTCCGCGACCGGCTGCCGGCTCACGAACCGGTGTTCCTCCCACAGCTTCTCAAGCCGCTGCTTGTCGCCGTCGGACAGGAACAGCCGCGCGAGGTCGTCGTCTTCGCGGTGGAACATCTTCAGGCTGACGACCTCATCGACCGGGACGATCGCGGGGAAACACACGAACGTCGGGAACACCCGCCGGAAGTCCGCGTAGCCGCGCACGAGCCGCTTGTACGCGGGACTGTCGGGCGCCGCGACGAGCGGACTCTTCGCGTCCCACAAGGCGCCCGCGCCTTGTGGGGCAGTGGTGGTTACCGCGAACTGCGCGACGCGATCTCCGCCGGCTTCGAGTTTGCCGTCAACGACAAACTCGCGGCCGACAACCAGCGCCGCCGGGAGTTTCACTTCGATGACCTTCTTCGCGGGCGCGACGAGGTCGGTGCCGGTGAACTGCTCCTTCGGAAGCCCGAACCCACGAGCCGCTTGCGGCTTCGCGACTTTCGCCGCATCGAGGCCTGTGAACAGCGTGCCACCGACCCAGACGAGGTTGTCGTAAAGAGCGCGATCGGGCGACTTCTCGTCTTTGGGCCGCGCGCCCGAAAGCAGCGATTGCACTTGCTCCGCCAGCTTCGTGAGTTCATCCACACGCTTCAGGTCGGACGCGGCCTCGCGCCACTTGCCGAGCAACGATGTCGGCGGAATCACCGGGTTGACGCCCTTCCCCAGCGGGCGCGACGGCCCGCGAACGAAGCTCCACACGTCCTTGTTGCCGTGTTTGTCGGCGTGAGGGTTGCCTATTTGCACGGTGGTCGCGATGTCGGCCGCGAGGTTCCACACGCGTTCCGGCTTGCCGGTCTCGGTGAGTGTGAACTCAATCGCGGTCATGTCGCACGAGTGGTTCTCGTTCTTCGCGTCCACCGCGAGGATGACGACATCGCCCTTCTCCACCTTCACCACCTTCGCGGCGGGCGCGGCTTCGGCGCCGAGTTCGAGCGCGCCCTCGGCGAACACCGCCGCGCGGTCGCCGCGGCGGTGTTCGAGCCACCACGCGACCCCGTTCCCGCACGTCGGATGCGCGTGCGCGATCTTCGCGGTCACGCGCACCTCGCACGCGGCCGGCGCCGCCCACGTCACCGCGACGAACTCCTTCGGCATGGGGTGAACGCTCACGCCCTTCGCACCAACGCGCCCGGGAATCTGCTCGGCCTTGTCCGACGAGTTGGTGAGCAGCACCGGCAGATCGGTGCCCTTCTTCTTCCAGCCGCTGACCGCGGGGAACTTGTCGTTCTTCGCGGTCTTGTCGTCGAGCAGCGTGAGCGCGACCACCGGTACGACGCGGCCGATGCTCTCCGCGTCCTTCGCGAGCGGTTCGAGCGCGAGGACTTCCGTCCACCGCTTCAAGAACGCCGCGTCGAGGTCATGCCTGTTCGCGACTTCTTCGATCACGAGCTTGTTGTTGTTCGCGAGTTCGACGGTCGCTCCAAGATACTTCGCGCTGTTGACAAACGCGGAGGGGTAATCGACCTCGAATGCCGGGCCGAACTGAAAGTAGTCGCGTAGCAGGAGTGCCGGCTTGCCCGCGGTCTCGAAGCGCGGGCGCGACCACACGACGTTGCCCTTCGCGTCGCTCGTGATGTCACGCGCGGTCAGGTAGAGCGTAACTTCGCTCTGCCCCGGTGTCGGCTTCACCGCGACGCGCACCGGCTGCGACACGACCGCCGGCGGGTCGTTCGCGAGCTGGCGGTGCGTCGCGCCGTAGCGGTAACTCCCGATCGCGGTGAACTTCCACAGCGCCGTTTGCCACGCGACTACCTCCGCCGTGAGCGCCGGCACGTCCTTCTCGGTCGCGACGCGCCACTTCGCGCGAATCGCGTCGAGTGGGTGCGACGGCCTCTTGTCCGTGAGCGTGTCCCACAGCACGCCGAGGTACTTCGCGTTCAACTTCTCCTTCGCCGCGACTCCTTCCAGGTCACCAGCCGCGAGCGCGTCTTTGTTGCGCACGGTCGCGAGCAGATACGGCTGCAACGGCAGCTTGCCGTCGGCGCCGACGTGCTGCGCGAAGAACGCGCGCAGCTTCACGAGGCTCTCGTCGGTCCAGTCGCGCCGCGTCTTGGAGGCCGAGAAGCGGAAGCCGTCGGGGAGCAGGACGGCGTGATCGGCGATATCCTTCGAGGCGTTGAGATATTTGGTGAGGAGAGCGGGTGAAATGTCGGTGAGCGCTTCGGCCGCGTTGGTGAAACCCTCGCCCGCGGCGCCGTCGGCGGGGAACTCGCGCGTCGGTTGGAGATCGACGCCGGTCAGGTCGCGGACGGTGTAGTTGTACTCGGCGTTGCTCAACCGCCGGAGCGGGACGTGACCCGGATCGCCGGTGTTGGCTCTCGCCTCGGCGTCAAGCAACGCACGAATCCACGCGAGCAGTTGCTTCTTCTCGGCTTCCGTCGGTTGCGGCTTCTCCTTCGGCGGCATCTCACCGGCTTCGATCTGCTCGACGATCCCCTGCCACACCTTCACGTCCTTGCGCACATCAGCGGGCGCGGCGAACCGTTCGAGGTCCAGGCTACCCTTCTTCGCCTTCGTGGAGTGGCAATCGAGGCAGTACTTCTTGACGAGCGGTTGAACGGCGGTCGCGTAGTCGCCGGGCTTTGCATCCGCTTTCGGCTCCTGCGCGGCCGTGGGTTGTTGGTCGCGCGCCAGCGCGAACGCTGTCAGCACGACGAGCGCAGCGCTGAACGCGCCGGTAAGCCGGGCGCGAAGTGATCGTGTCGCCATTGCACGCCCCTGCTGACGCCGATTTTCGGGTCGATACGATACAGGATACCATACGCGGACCGCCGGAGCGCCGCCTCAAATCGGCATACCGCCATCGACCACCAGTTCGGGAGAACGCCGTGACCGAATACACCCCTCCCGTCAGCGGACTGTTGAAGCTCGGCGAACCAGCGCACCTCGGGCGCGCAATCGACTACGCCGCGCTCGGTTTCGGACCCGCGCACATCCCGGAACTGATCCGCCTGTTGAACGACAACGAGCTTGCGTTCGGCGATTCCGACACGCCGGAGGTGTTCGCCCAGGTTCACGCCTGGCGCGTTCTCGGACAGCTCCGCGCGTCGGAAGCCGTCGAACCGCTGCTTGATCTACTCGCCAAGCAAGAGGGTGATGAGTGGAATGATTGGGCCATGGACGAGGTACCGGGTGTCCTGGCGCAAATCGGACCGAGCATCATCCCGCTGGTGGTCGCGCGGTTAGAGCAGCGCGGCCAGCAGGAATCCGCTCCCTCCTTCTACGCGGACACGTTGCAGGAGGTCGCCCACCGCTTTCCCGACGTGCGCGCGGAAGTCGTTGCTCAGTTGTGTCGGGTGCTGGAGACCGCGACCGCCAACAACGCCGCCCTGAACGGGTTGATCGTCGTCGATCTGATCGACCTGGAGGCCGACGACGCGTGGCCCGTGATCGAGGCAGCGTTCGCGACGGGGAACGTGGACGAGACGATTGCCGGTGACGCGCCCGACGTGAAGTGGCAACTGGGCCTCGGTCCGAAGCCACCGCCCCGCCGGTACGATACACTCGGGGTGGCCAAACAAGGCTGGAAGCCACCCGTTCAGGGCGGCTCCAACGCGAAGCAGCGGTTCAACGAGCGACAGAAAAAGAAGA
Source organism: Gemmataceae bacterium (assembly GCA_947490035.1). Lineage (GTDB taxonomy): Bacteria > Planctomycetota > Planctomycetia > Gemmatales > Gemmataceae > Gemmata. The sequence goes on along the minus strand of CANLGS010000034.1, from coordinate 4,005 downwards.
AAGTCGAGAAGAAAAACAAGAAGAAGCGCAAGTAGTGCGGCTTCACCCAGCCTTCACCTTGCGCTTGGCGGTGCCCTTCCCGCCCGCGTCGGCTTCGACGCCGTCGATGAAGCGCTTCGCGTCGGGGAGCGCGTCGAGGAAGACCTTGCCGTAAGGCTTCGTCAGCACGCGCGGGTCGAACAGCACCACAATACCGGTGTCGGTCTGCGTGCGGATTAACCGGCCGAAGCCCTGCTTCAGTTTGATCGCGGCCTGCGGCACCTGATAGTCCATGAACGGGTTGCCGCCGTCGGACGCGATCGCTTCCAGCCGCGCCTCGGTCAGCGGCCGGTCGGGCACCGCGAACGGCAGCTTGGTGATGATGACGTTCGACAGCGCCTCGCCTCGCACGTCCACGCCCTGCCAGAAACTGTCCACACCAAACAGCACCGCCTTCTTCGCGTCGCGGAACTGCTCCAACAGTCGGGCCGCCGGAAGGCCCGTGCCCTGCGCGAGAAGCGTGTAGCCGTTCTTCACCAGCCACGGCATGAGTTGCTGCGCCGCCCGGTTCAGGAACCCGTAACTGGTGAACAGCACGAACGCGCGGCCTTGTGTCTTGGCGATGTAATCGGGAATCCGCCTCAACACCTCGTCCTCGTACTTCGCGCTCATCGCGGACGGGTCCGGCATGTCGCGGAAGAGGTGCAGTTCGGCCTGCTTCTGGAAGTCAAACGGGCTGCCGAGTTGGTTCGTCTTCGCGTCGTCCAGACCGAGCCGCTTCTGGAAGAGTTTGAACCCCGTTTCGCCGCCGACGGACAGCGTCGCGCTCGCGAGAATCACCGACGGCACCTTGTCGTAGAGTTGCTCCTTCAGCGCCGGCCCGACTTCGATGGGCGCGCTCGCCAGACCAATTCGCGGCACGCGTCCCGGCTTCACTTCCGCCCAGTACACGTGGCCTTGAAGTTCCTGGTTCAGCCACTCGCGCACGCTCTTCGCCTGCGAGTACAACCGGTCGCCGCGGCTCGTCAGTTCCATCTTCTCTTCGTCGGAGTCGCGGCCCTTCGCGAGTTCGTGCAGCGTGTCGCCGAGTTTGGTGAGATCGCCGCTTACCGTGTCCGGCACGACCTTCTTTTCGCGCACGCGCCCGCTGCCGCCGCTCGAATTGGGGCCGTTCCCTTTCGGCTGCTTCAGTTGCCACTCGTAGACCGAGAGGAAGAACTTTTCCGTCGCCTGCCGGGTGGCGTCGAGTTGCGCGACCGCGTCGCCGTCGCCGAGGGTCGCGAGGATGCCCTTCTGCGTGCGCGGCGCGAGCAACTGGCCGAGCAGGTATTCGATGCCGCCCTGCGATACACCGATGCCGAGGTGGTCGGCGGCCACGTCTTCGAGCGTGTGCGCCTCGTCGAAGATGACCGCGTTGTAGTCGGGCAAGATGCCGCCGCCGCTCCGCCGCAGGGCGAGGTCCGCGAAGAACAGCGCGTGGTTTACGATGAGGATGTTCGCCCCGAACACCCGCTTCCGTGCCTGAAAGTAGAAGCAGTCCGCGTGATGCGGGCACTTCCGCCCCATACAGTTGCTGCTGTCGCTCTGCACCAAGTCCCACACCGGTTCGTAGGGCTGCACGGGCAGGTCCGACTTGCTCCCGTCGGTGGTCTGACGCGACCAGCGGCCGATCTGCACGAGTTGGTCGATCGCGCCGTGCGTGTCGAGGAGCGTACTGGCCTTCGACTGCGACACGCGAAGCCGGCGCAGGCTGAGGTAGTTCCCGCGGCCCTTCACCAGCACCGGCCGGTAGTCGCCGGGTAGCACCGACTGAAGGAACGGTAGGTCTTTGCGGATGAGTTGTTCTTGCAGGCTGATCGTGTGCGTGGAGATGACGATCTTGAAGTCTTTCCGCGCGCACACCGCTTGAATCGCGGGGACGAGGTACGCGAACGACTTCCCGACCCCGGTGCCGGCTTCGACGAGAAGTTGCTTCTTCTTGTCGAGCGCGTGCGCGACGGCGTCGGCCATGTCGAGTTGCTGCGGCCGCGACTCGAAGCCGGGGAACTTCTTCGCGATCAGCCCATCCGGGCCGAGAATCTTGCGTGCGTCCATTGCGGGATTGTTGCCGAAGGATCGCGTCGGGGGAAGGCGAGTTGCGGAGAGGAAGAAATGTAAAAGGTAAAAAGTAAAAAGTAAAAGGAAGGCAGAGGCACTTCGCGCCGCCTGTCTTCGCTTTTACTTTTTACCTTTTACCTTTTACATTCGCCGTTGAGGGCGGCTCACCAGAACTTGACGCGCCAGTAGTCGTGCGGGGCGGACTGGCGGCCGAGGTACCAGTGGCCGTCATCCCATTCGAGGGTCACCTTCCGCCAGCCGAGCGGCACCTTCGGGAACGGGTAGTACGGCCCGATGTACGGGAACGCGTTGTACGGGTACGCCTGCGGGTACGCGACGCGGCTAATGTTCCCGTAAGGCGCGTAAGTCGGCCACGCGTAGGGAGGCATGTTCGGCGCCTGGAAGTCGGGCGCGGCCTGGCCGGGGACGCCGAGCGGACCCGGTTCCACGATCGGGTTGCCGCCGCCGGACGCCAGCGGCGGGAGGCCGAGCGGAACTCCCGTCGGGCCGAGCGGCGTCGGGGCAATCGGCGCCAGGCCGATCGGCGGGTCTTGCACCTGGATCACGCCCGACGCGCCGGCGCGGAGGTTGTCGCGAACGACGCTCGCGCCGGTCACGGACTTCACGTCCGCGACGATGCGGGCTTTCTGCGTCGCGTCCTTCGCGGTGCCGGTGAGGGTGACGACCCCCTCCTGGGCCACGATGGACACGTCGGCGCCGCTCGCGTTCCCGGTGGCGCGCAAGTGCAAAGCCACTGCGTCGGCGAGGGTCTGGTTGGGGTTAACGCTCGGGGCGGAAGCGGATGCCGGGAGCGGGGCGGGCGGGTTGGCGAGCGCGGAGCCGGACAAGCCGGCGGCTAGCGCAAGCGAGAACAAAGTGCGCACTTTCACAGCGGACCTCCATGTACGGTTGAAGTGCGGGGCACTCATCACCATCAGGAGCATTGCCCGCGTTCAGGCGGTGGTCAAACGCGGCGGGGACAACTTTCGTGCGTGCCAGCGGTCGGCGCGCCGCGCGTCGCGTGTAACCGCGTGAACGACCACAGCCGGCGGAACGCGACGCGTTCCGCGAGTTCACGGCGAGTGCGTGCCGGAATGGTTCAAGTTACGCCGGCGCGGTCAGTACACGGCGGTCACACGGGAGCCTTGTAATCGGCGTCTCGGCTGAAGTCAGGAGAATGAACGTTCCCAGCGAGCAGACGCTGGGGCAACGATTCACCGTCAAACTCTTCGGTCTTCTCCGTATCTCTGTGGGTAGTCTGCTTGAACTTTTTGGGAGGAGGCGTCATGCGATTGTTCTGGAGCCTTGTCGTCATCGTCGCGATCACCGGGAGCGCCGCGGCCGAGGACTGGCCGCAGTGGCTGGGGCCGAAGCGCGACGGCGTGTGGCGCGAAACCGGCCTCGTCGAGAAGTTCCCGAAGGACGGCCCGAAGCAACTCTGGAAGGCCGAGATCGGCGTGGGCTACGCGGGTCCGGCCGTCGCGAACGGGAAGATTTTCATCCACGATCTCCTGCCAGCCGACAAGGTGAAGCTCCCGGAGAGCGGCTTCTCGAAGGGCGCCCGCGTGCCCGGCAAGGAGCGTGTGCTGTGCCTCGACGCGGCCACCGGCAAGAAGGTGTGGGCCGCCGATTACCCCGTCGAGTACACGGTGAGCTACGCCGCCGGCCCGCGCTGCACGCCCACCGTGGACGGCGACTTCGTGTACACGCTCGGCGCGATGGGCGACCTCAAGGCACTCAACACCGCGGACGGCAAGGTCGCGTGGTCGAAAAGCTGCATGAAGGACTACGACGCTGGGCTGCCGGTGTGGGGGTTCGCGGCGCACCCGCTCGTTGACGGCGACAAACTCATCTGCCTCGTCGGGGGCACGAAAGAACGGCTGGTGGTCGCGTTCGACAAGAAGACCGGGAAGGAACTGTGGGCGTCGC
>CANLGS010000033.1 GCA_947490035.1 Gemmataceae bacterium | reverse complement strand
TCGCGGATGGGCTGCCCCCACGGGCACAGCGTGAACGGCCGCGCGAGCCGGTCGCGCAACTCCAGATCGTGCGGCACGCCCAGGCACTCGTAGATGGTGGCGATCACGTCGGCCGGCGTGACCGGGTTGCGGCTCGGCTTCCCGCCGATCTTGTCGCTCGCGCCGTGGACGTACCCGGCCTTCACGCCGCCGCCGGCCAGCACCAGCGAGTAGCAGAAGTTCCAGTGGTCGCGGCCCGCGCCTTGCGTGTTGATCTTCGGCGTGCGGCCGAAGTCGCCCACCACCACCACGAGCGTGCGCTCCAACATTCCGCGGGCGTCGAGGTCGTCGAGGAGCGTGGAGTACGCCGCATCGAGCTGCGGGAGCAGTTGGCCCTTGAGCTTTGTGAAGTTGTTGCCGTGCGTGTCCCAGGTGGCGTTCGCGTCCGGCGCCCACGACACGCACGCCACCCGCGTCCCGGCTTCGATCAGCCGCCGCGACAGCAGCACGCTCTGGCCGTAGATGTTGCGGCCGTAGGCGTCGCGCAGCTTCGCCGGCTCGCGGTCGATGCGGACGGCGTCGCGCATCGCCGGCGCCGTGAGCAGGTCGTAAGCCTTCGCGCGAATGCCTTCCAGATCGGGGTCGGACGCTCCCCTTCGGGTTGCGGCTAGCTTCGACTCCAACTGCTTGCGCGCGTCAAAACGAGAAGGGTCGATGTCCGGCCCGAGCGTAAGTTCGGGCAGCGCGAAGTCGGCCGCGTTGGGGTCGCGGAGGATGACGAGCGGGTCGCGCGGCTTGCCGAGCCAACCGCCGAAGAAGCCCGGCTGCGGCGGCCCGCCGGCGCCCTCCTTCGTGATGTACGGCATCAGCACGTGCGGCGGAACCGCGCTCGCGGGCGGGCGCTGCGTTCCCACGACGGAGCCGATGCACGGGTAGTCGTCCGGCCGCGCGCCGCCGCCGATCTCGCCGCGGTCGTGTCCGGTGAGGGCGCAGTACACGGCCGCCGCGTGCGCGTTGTTCACGCTGTGGTGCGCCGACCGAATGACCGTGCAACGGTTCATCTGGCGTGCGAACTTCGGCAGGTGTTCGCCGAACAGCACGCCCGGCACGCTGGTCTGAATGGGTTTGAACTCGCCCTTCACTTCCGGCGGCGCGTCCGGCTTCGGATCCCACATGTCGAGGTGGCTTGGCCCGCCGTTCAGGAAGATGACGATGCACGCGTCCGCGCTCGCGGCGGTGGCGGAGCGCGACTCCTTCGCGCAGAGCAGTTGCGGCAGCGAAAGGCCGAGGTACGACGCGGCCCCGGCCTGAATCATCTGGCGCCGCGAGACGCGCGGACCGGAGCAAGGAGCGGGCATGTGGCGAACCTGGAAGGTGGGAGTTCGGCGGGGTGAGTTGATTGTGCGGGAAGCGGGCGCGGAACGCAAGCGCGAGGCACGTGCCTTCGGCGTCGAACGGCCCGTTTCATAGTCCACCGTGATCTCCTTCGCGCCCCGCGGTCACTCCCGCGAGCCGCCGAACACCCCCGGACCCGGCATGTACTGGAACGCGGGGCCGTTCTCCTCCATCCGGTACACGACCATCATCCCGTAACGGGTTGCGTGCGGGCCGTGGTCCTCCCGGCGAGCGGCGTTGCGCGAGATGTAAAGCGTCGCCTCCCTCGCCTGGTCCGCTTCCAACGTGGCGAGCATCTCCGCGTGGCGTTCGAGATAGTCCGTCCACAACTCGAACACCCGCGAGTCGGGATCGAACGCTCCGACCTCGCGGTCGAGGAGGAACTGTACCACGAACGGGAACGAGGCGCCGGCCAGCGCCGTCGGCCGGTCCCAGACGATCGCGAGCAAGTCCCCCTCCGGCCTGAATTCCTCGCGCCACACGCCGATCTCGTCGAGGCGGGCCACCTGGTCGCGGAGGAACTCCGGGGAGAGGTGCAAGCGTGTCGCGGTGGGAGCCGCGCCTGGGAGTTCGGAAGCGGCTTCGGGCGCGGCCGGCACCGGAACGGGCGGCGATTCCGACGCAACGCGGGCTTCCAGGTCGGTGACCCACACCCGTTTCTGCGCGGGGTCGGTCGGCAGCACCGCGCGAACCCACCGCCCGGTTTCGGTTGCCTCACCGATCCGAACCGGCAGGGGGTAGTTCCCGCCACCCGCTTCTGCCCAACAGTCGGCAAGAAGATCGAAGAGACCGACCTCGCACACCGCGGCCCGCAGGTGCGGCGGGATTCCCAGTCGGACCAGTTCCGAGCGCCACACCGGCTGAACGCAGACGGCGGCCAGCGACCCATAAAAATCGCCGGGCGCCAGATCCACGTACACCGTTTCGAGGTCGCTGCCGCAGGGGAAATCGATGTCGATACACGTCGCGCCGGCTGGCGGCGGGGCGGTCGCGGCGGGTGCGAACTTCGCGACGAGTGCGGCGTGTTGAGACGCGTACTCGCGGCGCATGGCCGTCCGGATCGCTTCGATGGCCGGAACACTGCTCGCGGGATCGGTCGGGTGAGACACGTTGCCCTTTCGCGCTTGAGGTGTGGTAACCGTACCGCGAGGGAAGCGGGGGTGCAACCTCGGGTGCGCGGCCCGCACTCACGGGATCTGCACCTCGGCCGGTTGCAGCACGAACTCGTCGGCGCCTTCGGCCGGGGTCGCGAGTTTGAGTTCCTTCACGCGCCAGCCGGGGTGGTTGATCGCGCCCGTGAAGGGCGGCTCGCCGGTCACGTTGCCGACCACGCGCACCGCCGACGGGTCGAAGCCCTTCGGCACGGTCGTCGTGTCGCCCTCGTTGCCCGGCAGCACCTGTTCGATCACCGCGTGCCGCTTCAGCGCCGCTTGCGCCTGCTTGTGAACTTGACGAACCGCTTCGCCGATCTTCTGATCCGTCGCGCCCTCGATGTCTTCGAGCAGGAAGTCCACCAACCGCGACTCGGCCTGCAGCAGCGCGAGCATGCGCAGCGGCGCGCCGCTCGGCTTCACCGGCTTCGGCGGTTCGATCTGCTTGATCTCCGCGCCCGCGTGGATCGCGGTCAACTTCGCCGCGAATGCCGCGTCCTGGCTCGCCTTCCCCGCGACCGCCAGCCCCTCGAACGCTTTGCCGAGGCTGCCGGCGCGCGCGATCGCGAGGCCCAGCGCCGCGAGGAACCCGACCGGCAGCCCGATCGCCAACCCGATCACAATGTCCATGTTTTCCCTCTGTTCCGTGGAGCGCGGGCGTCCCGCCCGCATTCGTGTTGAACGTGCAACGAGCGATCACCTGAGGAGTCAAGAGCGGGCGGGACGCCCGCGCTCCCAGGAGATATTGAATCGCGGCTGTTATACGAATGGGCGAGCTAGGCGAAGTGCGTGGGCGCTGCCGGTTCGGAGGCGAAACAATCGGAACTCGCGCTCGCGCGGCGCTGGCGAACCGCACCGCCAGTCCTAAAATGCCCAGATGATTCGGTCGTGCCGCACTTGCCAAAGACGAGGGATGGAGAGCATGCGCCGGTCCGTGCGCGGGCGGGTCGTGCTGGTCACCGGGGCTTCGCGGGGCATCGGCCGGCGCATCGCGGAACGGCTCGCGAAACAGGGCGCAATCCTCGCCCTCACCGCGCGCTCCGCCGATGACCTGAACAAGCTCGCCGCGGACTTGAAGGCGCGCGGGGCGGAAGCGGAAGCCTTCCCCGGCGACCTCACGAACCCGGACGACCGCGAGCGGATCGTGTCCGGTGTGGTCGCCCGGTTCGGGCGCCTCGACGTGCTGATGAACTGCGCCGGCGTGTGCAGCTTCGGTGAATTTGCAACATCGAGCGAGGAGATCGCGCGGAAGGTGCTGGAGGTGAACTTCTTCGCGCCGGTCGAGATGATCCGGCTGGCCGCGCCGCACCTGACGCGCAGTTTCGAGACCGCCCGTGACGGGTGGCGGCCCGCGATCGTGAACGTCGCGAGCATCTGCGGGCGGTGGGGCATCCCGTCGATGTCCGAACACTGTGCGAGCAAACACGCGTTCGTGAGCATGACGGAGGCGCTTCGCGCCGAGTTCGTGCGGTTCGGGATCGACGTGCTGTTGGTGTTACCTGGGCTTGTGCGGAGCGACGATTTACAGAAACATCTGCTCCGTAACGACGGCAAGATCCATCTAAACTTCGCGGGCGCGCAGCCGTCCGACGAGGTCGCGGACGCGGTGGTGCGGAGCCTATTGACGAACCGCGCGGAGAAGGCGGTGGGGTTCGCGTCGTGGTGGGTGTGGTTCGGCAAGCGGATGTTCCCGCGCGGCGTGCGGTTCTTCATGCAGCGCAAGGTGTGGAAGTACGCACGGCGCGAGCAGGGTAGTTGAGAGGACTCGGACGTGAGCCGGCCAACCAAGACGCTCGAACGAGTTCTCCGTGGAAACGCGGATGCGAATATCGCGTTCGATGACCTGTGCAGCCTTCTCCGGCATCTGGGCTTTGACGAGCGCGTGAAAGGGAGCCATCACATTTTCACGCGGGACGGAATCGACGAGATTCTGAACCTTCAGCCGAAGGGCGGGAAGGCGAAGGCGTATCAGGTGGCGCAGGTGCGAGACGTTCTTGTTGAGAACGGCTTCGCGGATGAATCGGACGACACATTGGGAGACAGCGATGAATGACCACCGTTACGAGGTGATTTTGTATTGGAGCAAGCGCGACGACGCATACATCGCAATGGTGCCGGAGTTGACCGGCTGCGCGGCCGACGGCGCGACGCGCCAAGAGGCGATCGCGGCGGTCGAAGTGGTGATCGCCGAGTGGGTCGAGACGGCGAAAGAGCTGGGCCGACCGATTCCCGAACCGCGCGGCCGGTTGATGTACGCGTAGGTACCTGTGCGATGGAAACCCTCCAGGCGATAGCAAGTTGGGTACTCCCCGCACCGTTTATTGGGATGACTGCCCTCTGCGCGATCGGCAACGTGACGATCGTGATTCGCCGGTTTCTGTGTCACGAACGCGCGTCTTCTGTGCTCGTGATCGGTACCGTGTTTGGGGTTGCTGCTCTGTGCCTCGTTCCGATCAGCCTCTCATGGCAAACGTGGCTGTCGATCGTGGGCGGTTTGCTTGCGGTTTGCTTGCGGTTGAGGTGATGAATCTGTTCTGGCCGGCATCGTTGATTGATCCGCCGAGCGGTGACGAAGAATCGAAGTGAGGCATTTTGCATGTGCGGGATCGCGGGGATGTTCGACCTGAGCGGCCAGCGGCCGGCGCCCGTCGGCGTCGTGCCCGCGATGGCGCAGGCCATCTACCACCGCGGCCCGGACGAAGACGGTTACCTCCAAAGACCCGGACTCCACATCGCCAACCGCCGGTTGTCGATCGTCGGACTCGCGGACGGGCAGCAGCCCATCGCCAACGAAGACCAGAGCGTGTGGACCGTCTTCAACGGCGAGTTCTTCGACTACAAGGAGAAGCGCGCCGCGCTGGAGGCGCAGGGACACACGTTTCGGACGCACACCGACACCGAACTCATCCCGCACTCGTGGGAAGATTCCGGCGCCGGGATGCTCGAACACATGCGCGGGCAGTACGCGATCTGCGTCTGGGACAGCCGCACCAACGAAGTCCTGCTCGCACGCGACCGCTCCGGCATCTGCCCGCTGTTCTACACGGTCGTCAAGCACGACGGCTCCGACTGGCTCATGTTCGCGTCGGAGATGAAGGCGCTGTTCGCGTCCGGGCTGGTCGAGCGGACGGCCGACCTGCAAGGGCTGAACCACATCTTCACGTTCATGGCGATGCCCGGCCCGACCACCGTGTTCGCGGGGATCAAGAGCATCGCGCCCGGCCGCTACCTGCACTTCAAGTTGGGTCAGACTACGGCGGAACAAGCGACGACGCAGAAGACCTACTGGCAGATCACCTACCCCGACCAGGGGCACGAGGACTACGGCGGCGACGAGAAGAAGATCGTTGACGGCTTCGAGGAGGTGCTGTTCAACGCGGTCAAGCGGCGGGTGTGGGCCGACGTGCCGGTGGTGTCGTACCTCAGCGGCGGCGTCGATTCCAGTCTCGTCGTGGCGATGGCGAACAAGGTGATGGGCCGACCCATCCCGACGTTCACCATCTCCATCACCGACAAGAAGATGAACGAGAAGTCCGAAGCACTCCAAGTTGCGAAGCACCTCGGCTGCGAGCCGCAGGTGGTCGAGTGCGGTCACGACGAGATTCGCAACGGCTACCCGGAACTGATCGCCGCCGCCGAAATGCCCGTCATCGACACGTCGTGCCTCGCGCTGCTCCACCTCGCGCGCTCGGTCCACAACAGCGGCTACAAGGTCGCGCTCACGGGCGAGGGCGCCGACGAGTGGCTCGCCGGGTACTCGTGGTTCAAGATTCGCAAACTCGTCGGCTGGATGGACAAGATTCCGGGGCTGCCGCTCGGCTACGCGATGCGCCAGTTCTTCCAGATGATTAACGGCCAGCCGCGATTCTCCCGCGAGTCGTACCGGAACGCGATGCGGCACCTGGGCGGGTCGAACGGCTGGTTCGACATGTACGGCCTCGTCAGCACGAACAAGCTGCGGTTCTTCGCGGGCGCGGCGCGCGAGCACGTGCTGGGGCGGTCCGCGTTCGACGACCTGGAAATCTCGCCGGACCTGTACCGGTGGCACCCGTTCAACCGGCAGATGTACTTCGGCGGGCGCGTCATGCTGCCGGGCCACCTGCTCGCGTCGAAGGGCGACCGCATCGCGATGCACTCGTCCGTCGAAACGCGGTACGCCTTCCTCGACGAAGACGTGATCGCGTACATGTCGAAGATTCACCCGCGCTGGAAGCTGCGCGGCGTGATGAACGACAAGTACATCGAGCGCAAAGTGGCGGAGCGGTGGCTGCCGAAGGAGATCGCGTGGCGGCGGAAGAAGATGTTCCGCGCCCCGATGGACAGTTGGGGTACCATTAGCCGCGAGCCGAAGGCGAACGCCGGTCAAACCTGGATCGACCAGGTGCTGTCGCCGGAGTCGATCCGCAAGGCCGGGTACTTCGATTCCGGCGCGGTCGAGAAGGCGCGGCAGAAGCTGGCAACGCCCGGTCGCGGGCTGTCCCGCCTCAGCACCGAGATGGGCCTCACCGGCGTGCTCGCCACGCAGTTGTGGCACCACCTGTACCTCGACGGCTCGCTCTGCGATCTGCCCACAATGCGGAATTCGGAGCGCGGAATTCGGAATTGAAAACCGAAGCCGAAGCCGAAACCGCCGGGAGTTAAGCGAATGCCTGCTTTTATTCCGCATTCCACATTCCGCATTCCGAATTGCCCATGAGCTATGCCCTCCAAACCCTCTGGCACGAACGACAGCGGTACGCGTCCGGCGTGCTGGCGGTGACGTTCTCGGCGGTCCTCATCGCGCTGCAATGCGGCCTGCTGTTGGGCCTGTTCAAGATCACGTCGATCCCGGTGGACAACACCACCGCGGACCTCTGGGTCGGATCGCAGGAGGTGCCGAGCGTGGACCTGGGGAAGCCGATCCCCGAAGCCTACCTGGCGCGCGTCGCGGGGATGCCGGGCGTGACCTCGGTCGAGTCGTACATCGCCCACTTCGCCAACTTCACCAAGCCGGCCGGCGGCACCGAACTGTGCTACCTGCTGGGGTTCAACACCGACTTCGGCTCCGCGGGTGCGGCCACCGTCCTGAGCCGCGAGCAGCTCGACTTGCTGACCATGCCCGACGCCGTCATCGTGGACGAGTCGGACATGACCCGGCGGCTCGGGGTCAAGGTGGGCGACAAGGCAAAGATCAACGGCAAGGAGGTGCGGGTGGTGGGCACGGTGAAGGGGCTGAAGAGCCTCGCCGCGCCGTGGGTGCTGTGCAGCGAACACACCGCCCGGCATCTGCTCGGGTTCCTCATGCCCGCGGACCACATCACGTACCTACTGGTCCGGTGCGAGTCGCGGGGGCGCGCGAAGGAAGTGGCGACCGAACTGCAGGCGCAGTACGGCACCGAGATGGGCGCGTACACGTCCGAAGATTTCTCGCTCCGCAGCCGCGAATACTGGCTGTATCGCACGAAAGCCGGGATCGCGATCGGCTACGCCGCCTTGCTCGGGTTGGTCGTCGGGTTGGTCATCACCGCGCAGACGCTCTACTCCGCGACCGCCGCCAACGCCAGGGAGTTCGCCATCCTGCTGGCACTCGGCGTGCCGCGGTGGCGCATCTCGGTGATGGTGCTGGCCCAGTCGTTCTGGGTCGGCGTGATCGGCATCGCGCTCGCGTTCCCCACGTGCCACGCGCTGAAGTACGGCGCCAAACAACTCGGCGCCGACGTGGACCTCCGCTGGGAAGTGCTACTCGGCACCGCCATCGTGACCATCAGCATGGCGCTCGTCTCCGGTGTCGGCGCCCTGCGGAGCGTCCGGCAGATTGAACCCATGACCCTGCTTCGTTGATCGGCGCGAATCAGTTGTGGGGTAGGCCGCTGGCCTGCCGGGTGAGAAGGCAGGCCAGCGACCTGCCCCACGAAAAGGACGAACGACGCATGACCCACGACGAAGGACCGATGGCGCTGCTCCCCTGGGCCGCGACGACTTCGCCGAGCCTGCGCGGGGTGAAGTTGGTGCGCACCTTCGGCGACGGCACCGCCCGGCGCGCGGCGCTGCGCGAAGTGTCGATGGACCTGTTCCCCGGTCAGATCGTCCTGCTGATGGGGCCGTCCGGCAGCGGCAAATCGACCCTCCTGGCGATCCTGTCGGGGCTGCTGGAGCCGGACTCCGGGCAGGTTCTCGCGGACGACGACGGGGTGCTGCGCGACGTGTGGCAGATGACCGGCAAGGAGCGCGAGCAGTACCGCCGCAAGCACACCGGGTTCATCTTCCAGGGGTACAATCTGTTCCCGGCTCTCACCGCGCGGCAGCAGTTGGAGATCGTGTTGAAGTGGGGCGAAGGGACCGACAGTGCCGACGCCCGACGCCGCGCCGACGCCATGCTCGACAAGCTCGGGCTGGCGCCGAACAAGCACAAGAAGCCGGCCCAACTGTCGGGCGGCGAGAAGCAGCGCGTCGCCATCGGCCGGGCCTTGGTAAAGAACCCCAGCTTCATGTTCGCCGACGAGCCGACCAGCGCGCTGGACTGGGAGAACGGTCAGAAGGTGATCGAGTTGCTGCGCGACGCCGCCCACCAGCGCGGCGCGTCCGTGCTGTGCGTGTCCCACGACAGCCGCATCCTGCCGTTCGTGGACGTGTACTACCACCTGGACGACGGGCACCTGGAACGGCGACCGCTGCCGCACGAGTAGCTGTTGGCTATTTGCTGTTAGCTATTAGCTCGATGCTGTGGCTTGGGTGACTTTTGGCTTGCGTCTCGCGAACAGCTAATCGCCAACAGCCAACAGCTCCCACTGGAGGAACCCATGAACTGGCTTCGCAAGATGCGCCCGGTGTTGATCGTGGTCGGGCTGGCGCTGGTGATCGGCAGCCTGGTCGGCGCCCGCGCGCTGACCGGCGGGTCCGAGGCGGCCGGCAAGGGCGAGCCGGCCCCGGCTCCGCGCGCCGCCGGCGGCGGGCCGATCATGCTGGGTACCGTGGACACCGACCCGCCGCCCGTCTCCTACGGCCTGCCGCCGGTGCTTCAGTCCGGCAGCGTGACGAAGGTGTCCGTCAAGGACGGCGAAGAGGTGAAGGTCGGTCAGGAACTGTACTCCTTCGACGCGACCATCCAACAGAAGGATGTGGAGCGGGCGAAGGCCGCCGTCGCCTATGCCGAGACGAAGGTCGGACAGGCGAAGGAACTCGCCACGCAACACAAGGCGAGCATCGAGTTCACGCGCGACTCTGCGTTGAAGAACGCCGAACGCAAGGTGAAACTCTCGCAGTTGCATTACAACCTCGTCAAAGAAAACCTGCTTAAAGCCTACCGGATCGAGAAGCAGATTCCGGAAACCGAGTACCCGGAGAAGCTGGCGATGGACCCAATGCTGTACCAAGCGAACGTGTACTACGACACGGCGCTGGGCGAACTCGATGTCATCAAGGCGAAGCTCAGGCAACTGGAAGCGATGGACCCGCAGGTGAACGTGAAGGAGGCCGAGGCCGCAGTCGAGCAGGCGAAGGCGGAGCAGTCCAAGGCGCAGTCCGCGGTGGACTTGTGCGTGGTGCGGGCGAAGACGGCCGGCACCGTCGAACAGGTGTCGATCAGCCCCGGCACGACGCTCGGCATCGGCACGCGGACGCCCGCGCTGTGGCTCATCCCGGCCGGGCCGCGGGTGGTCCGCGCCGAAGTCGAGGCCGAGTTCGCCCACCGCGTCGGCCCGGACCGCGTCGGCAAAAAGGTTACCGTTTCCGACCACAGCGACGCGAAGATCACATACGAGGGCACCGTGCGCCACATCGGGAACACGTTCCTGCTGAAGCGCGCCAGCAGCGAGAACTTCCTCGGCGGCGACACCCGCGTCATCGAGGCGGTGATCGACGTGGCCGACCCCGCCCCGGCCGGCAAGCCGCCGCTGCGAGTCGGCCAGCGCGTGCGCGTCAACCTGGGCCAATAAATCAGTGAGGAGTGAGGAGTGAGGAGTGAGGAGTGAAAACCCAACCCAGGCGCAAGAGCCGACAGGGAGCGTCGCGCCGGCGGTCTCCGCGCCTTGCCTTGCGACTCCTCACTCCTCACTCCTCACACCTCACTCGTTTTCGGTCTGTCGCGCCATCACCTCCGCGGCCAACAGTTCCTTCCCGTTCGCGTTCCGCTTGCTCAACCCCGCGAAGCGCCGCGCGATGTTCGCGTTGTACGCCTACATGCGCGTGACCGACGACCTCGCGGACGAGCCGGGCGAACCGGCCGCGAAGCGGCACGCGCTCGCGGCCTGGCGCGCCGGCCTGCGGGCCGCGCTCGCGGGCGACTTCACGCACCCGATCCACCCGGCGCTCGTCGAAACCGTGCGGCGGTTCGACATACCCGCGCAGTACCTGTTCGACGCCATCGACGGCATGGAGACCGACACCGGCCCGGTGCGGATGCAGACGTTCGCGGAGCTGTACCCGTACTGCTACCGCGTCGCGTCGGCGGTGGGCCTGGCGTGCGTCCGCATCTGGGGCTTGCGCCCCGGCGTCACCGCCGCAGACGCCGACCCACCGGCGGAAGCGGCCGGGATCGCGTTCCAGCTCACGAACGTCCTTCGCGACCTCGCGGAAGACTACGCCCGCGACCGCGTGTACCTGCCGGCCGACGAACTCGCGCGTTTCGGCTGCCCCCCGGAGCGCTGGAACGACCCGGCTTCCGCGAACGACTTCCGCGAACTGATGCGGTTCCAGGTGGCGCGCGCACGCGACTACTACCGCAGAGGCGTCGCGCTGATCCCGCTCCTTTCGGACGAAGGCCGGGCGATCTTCCACGTAATGCACGGCACCTACCGCGCGCTGCTGGACGAGATCGCGCGGCGCGACTACGACGTGTTCACGAGCCGCGTGCGCGTGCCGCGGTGGCGCAAGGTGTTGGCGTGCGGCTCCGGGTACTTCGTGAAGTGGGGCGTGTTGTAATGCGGAGTGCGGAATTCGGAATTCGGAATGAAGCCCAAGAGTCAGAAGTGAAGGCGCATCCGTCTTCTGCTTTCAATTCCGCATTCCGAATTCCGCACTCCGCAATAGTAATTGGCGGCGGTCTCGCCGGTCTCGCCGCCGCGGTGGGGTTGGCCGGGCGCGGGTTCAAGGTCACCGTACTGGAGTCGCGGGCGCGGCTCGGCGGGCGCGCCGGGTCGTTCACCGACCCGACGACCGGGCAGATGGTAGATGCGTGCCAGCACGTCAGCATGGGGTGTTGCACGAACCTCACGCACTTCCTCCGCACCGTCGGCGTCGATCATCTGCTGTCGCCACAACCCAAGCTCTACTTCATGACGCCGGACCGCCGGACGAGCGTGTTCAAGGCGGACCCGTGGCCGGCCCCGTTCCACCTCGGCCGCGCGCTCACCGGCGCGCACTACCTCACGCCGCTGGACAAACTTCGTGTCGCCTACGGTCTGGCCGCGATGCTGTGGGAGCGCCCGGACGCGGACCCGCCGCTGTTACCCTGGCTGAAGGCGCACCGCCAGAACTCACGCACCATCGAACGCTTCTGGGCGATTGTGCTAACGAGCGCGCTGAACGAGACGGTGGACCGTGTCGGGCTGAAGTACGCGCGGAAGGTGTTCCGCGACGGCTTCGTGCGCCACCGCGACGGGTTCACCGTTCACGTGCCGACAGTTCCACTCGGCAGGCTCTACGGCGATGAACTTCGCGCGTGGCTGACTTCACACAACGTCGAGTTGAGGGAGAACACAGGCGCCCGCCGTTTAGCGTCGTCCCCGGAGGGGACGATTGCCAGTGTGGAACTGCGCGACGGCTCCACCCTCACCGCCGACTGGTACGTGCTGGCGGTGCCGTTCGACCGCGTCGCGGACCTGCTTCCCGACGAACTCGCGCGCGAGCCGTACTTCGCCGGCGCCGCAAACCTCACGCCGTCGCCGATCACGAGCGTTCACTTGTGGTTCGACCGACCCACGATGAAGCTCCCGCACGCGGTGCTGATCGACTGTCTCGGGCAGTGGGTGTTCGACCGCGGCGAGGTCGCGCCGGGCGAGTTCTACCTTCAGGTGGTGGTGAGCGCCGCGCGCGACCTGAAGGGTTTGGGCCGCGACGAGATTCAGCGCCGCGTGGTCGAGGAGTTGGGGCGGCTGTTCCCGCCGATCGCACAGGCGAAACTGCTTCGTGCGAAGGTGATAACCGAGCACGCCGCGACGTTCAGCGCGGTGCCCGGTGTGGACCGGTGGCGGCCGGTACAGGCGTCTCCTGTTCAGAACCTCGCGGTGGCCGGCGACTGGACCGCGACCGGCTGGCCCGCGACGATGGAAAGCGCGGTGCGCAGCGGCTACCTCGCGGCCGAAGCGATTCTGGCGCGCGCCGGGCAGCCCGCGAAACTGGTGCAACCGGATCTAGTGTAGTCATCACGCTCCGCGTGATGTCCGCTGAGATGTGCCAAGAACCCTTCACGATGCGCACCGTTCGCCGGCGATCATCACGCGGAGCGTGATGCGTGATGACTACACTCGAAGACCATCACGCGGAGCGTGATGACTACACTCGAAGACCATCACGCGGAGCGTGGTGACTACAATCGTAGACCCGCAGTTCCGTTGACCCGCACCCCGCGCACCGGTTAAACTCACATCACACCGACCGTTACACACGCCCGCCCCGCGCGGGCGAGGAGTTTCGATGAGCTTCGGCGATGGCGATGA
>CANLGS010000032.1 GCA_947490035.1 Gemmataceae bacterium | reverse complement strand
TGCGGCAGTCGAGCGGGCGCGAACTCGCCAGCGGCGGCGAGCGGTGGTCGCTGGACACCACCGGCGGCGTGTCGAAACTGTTCCCGACCGGCGCGCTGCTCATGGTGAAACTCGCCAACCAACTCACCATCGACCTGTCCGGCGACAAGCCGCAGGCGAGCCTCAGCAACCTGTCGCTGAGCCTGATGCAGCCGTTCCTCCGCGGCGGCGGGTACGCGGTCACGCTCGAACCGCTCACCCAGGCCGAGCGGGACTTGGTGTACGCGATGCGGTCGTACGCGCGGTTCCGTAAGATTTTCTACGTCGCCATCGCGGCCGGCGGCGGGTACACGAACAACCCCTACGGCCTCCAGGGGCTGTCCCCGAACCTCGGCCGCGGCATCGGCGGCAACCTGACCGCGCCGAACATCGGCTACCTGCCGCTGTTGCAGCAGTCGGCGACCATCAACAACCAGCGCAAGAACGTCGCCGCCCTGGAGCGCCTCCTTCAACTGTACCAGGCGTTCAAGCAGGGCGGGCAGCAGTCCGAGTTGCAGGTCGGTCAGGTGGAAGTGCAACTGCTGAACAGCCGCTTCCAGTTGCTCGGCTCGCCGACCAGCGGCAACAGCCAGAGCGGGATCCGCGGGTACCTCGACTCGCTGGACAACTTCAAGCTCCAACTCGGCCTGCCGATGACGACTCCGTTGGACCTCGACGACGGCCCGCTGCGCCCGATCCGGCTTCAGCTCGGCCGGTTCGAGGAGATTTACGCGCAGATCGAGCAGGTGGAAGCCGCGGCAACGAAGTACGACCCGGCGCAGCCGGTCGAGCAGTTCCGCGCCCGGTGGCGCGCCCTCCTGACCGAATCGCCGCTGGCGAAGGGGACGCCGTTCGCGAAGTCGATCGGGGAGCGCCTGGATTCGTGGGGGCCGGCGAAGTTGACCGACGATCAGGCGGCCGCGCGGCTGGCCCAGTTGCGCGAGGAGCGGCGGAAGTTGCTCGACGCCCGCGCCGAGCGGCAACTGAAGGGGGTGCCGGAGCCGGAGGCCGAGGCGCGCAAACTCGCGCTGCTACAGGACGACATCGACCTCGGCGACTTCGACCGCCTGGTGCGCGCCTACGAGGCGCAGCCGTGGACGAAACTGATCGGCGCCCCGGCCCGCGCCGCGGCCCAGGCCGGCGCCTTCCGCGCCGTGTCCAACGCGATCACGCTGCTGATTCTGGAAGCACGCAACGACCGGCTGGCGCTGGTCCGCACCCAGTGGCCGGACCTGCCCCCGCTGCCCGTGGGCGACGCCGGCACCGACGCGCTCGCGGTCCCGCTCGACGACGCCTGCACCGCCGCCATCCAGACGGCCCTCACCAACCGGCTCGACCTGATGAACGCGCGCGGTCAGGTCGTGGACGCGTGGCGGCAGATCGCGATTCAGGCGAATTCGTTACAAGGGGTGTTCGACGTCCGGTATGATTTGAGCAGCAACACGCCGGCCGGTGGCAACAACCCGTTCGCGTTTTCCGCCGACCGCAGCGACCACCGGCTGACGTTCAACGCGCAACTGCCGCTAGTTCGCCGGGCGGAGCGTAACAATTACCGCGCCGCGCTGATCGCTTACCAGAGGCAGCGGCGCACGCTCATGGCGTTCGAGGACAACATCGCCAACGACGTGCGCGGCGACCTGCGCGAATTGCGAACCCTCGCCCAGTTGTACCGCATCCAACAGCGGGTGGTGGAACTGGGGTACTCCCAGGTGGACAGCGCCAAACTCACCCTGTTGGCCCCGCCCGGCGCGGCCGCCGCGGGGGGCCAGAGTGACGCCGGCACCCAGGCCGCCCTCACCCAACAGGTGTTGCAGGCCCAGAGCAACTTGGTGGCCGCGCAGAACACGCTGTACCAGCTCTGGGTCGCCTACCAGACCGGCCGGATGCAACTGTACCTCGACCTCGAACAGATGACCCTCGACGACCGTGGGGTATGGAACGATGAATTCTTCAACCGAACCGAAGTCCCAAATCGAGCAACTCCCGACGTCTGGCACCGGCCCGGCGGCGAGCGGCTTTCCCCTCCCCAGCCCGTCGGGGCCGGGAAGTAAGGTCCGCAAGCTCCCGGCGCGCGGCGGCGGCGGGAGCAAGGTACTCCCGCTGGCAATCGCAGGCGTGCTGCTGACGGCCGGCGCCGCCGTCGGCGGCTGGTACTACTTCCGCCCCACCCCGGTCCGGGCCGACGTGCTCCTGCACACCGTCAAGCGCGAGCCGCTCGTCGTCAGCGTGACCGAGAAGGGCACGCTCGAGTCGGCCGACAACCGCGACATCGTCTGCCGGGTGAAGGCCGGTTCCAAGGGCTTCGCCAGCACCATCAACTGGGTCATCGACGACGGCTCCCGCGTCAAGCCCGGCCAACTGCTCATGATCCTCGACGACTCCGCGCTGAGCGACCAGGCGGACGCGCAGAACATCGTCGTTTCGCAGGCGAGTTCCGCTTCGTTGAAGGCGGAGACGGATCGAAAGATCACGGAGACGCAGAACGAAATCACGGTGGCGACCGCCGTGAACACGCTCGAACTGGCGGAGATCGAACTGGAGAAGTTCACCGGTCTGGGCGTGGACCCGACCCGCGCGGCGCTGGGCGCCGTCGGCGGCGGGATCGCGACGCTGTCCGAGTCCGGCGCGTTCCGCCAGGACGTGGACAACGCCACCGGCGAGGTGCGCCAGTACGAGAGCGACGTCGAGCAGAACCGCGAGCGGTCCGCGTGGGCCGACCGGATGGTGAAACTGTCCTACATGAGTTCGGCGCAGGCTCAGGCCGAGCGCTCGAAGCTCGACAGTTCGGTCGAGAGGTTGCGCAGCAGCCGGGCCAAACTCACCCAACTCCTGACCTACGACCGGAAGCAGCGGCTCACCGACCTGACCAGCAAGCGGGACAACGCCGTCCGCGCACTCCACCAAGCCCGAGAAGAAGCCAAAGCGAAACTTTATCTGGCGCTTCGTGAGGAAGGGCTTCGCAAGTCCATCCTCCACGATGAGACCACCAAACTGGGAGAAATCGCCCAGCAGCGCGCCGAGTGTAAGATCACGGCCCCGGAAACCATCGAGCCGGACTCGATGGTTGTGTACTTCCGCAACGAGTCCAACCGGTTCGGCAGCAGCAGCAGCAGCGGGCTGATCGAGCAGGGCGCGCAGGTGAAGGAGGGGCAGAAACTGCTCCGCATCCCGAACCTGCACCGCATGCAGGTGAACACCAAGGTCCACGAGGCGATGGTCGCCCGCATCCGCGGCGACGTGCGCGTCCCGACGCACATCGTGGACACGCTGCAGGGGTTCTGGCAGCTCACGCCGGACCCGCTCGGCCGCGTCGTCCGCCAGCGGCCGGAGGCGACCGACTGGATGCGCGAGCGGTTCCGGAACGAGTCCTACAAGAAGCTGTCCGAGGGGCAGAAGGCGAGCATCCGCGTGGACGCGCTGCCCGACCGCGTGTTCGAGGGCCACGTCCGCACGGTCGCCGCGGTCGCGAGTCAGGCCGACTCGTGGATCTCCGACGTGAAGCTCTACCAGACCCTCGTTACGGTGGACTACGAGGTGTTCCCCGACGGCACCAAGAAGCGGATCGAGAACGAGCAACTCAAGCCGGACATGACCGCGGAAGTGACCATCACCGTGGACACCGCGAAGGAACCCGTGCTGACCGTGCCGGTGCAGTCGGTCATCGGCGGCACCGAGATGGGCACCACCCGCAAGGTGTACGTCAAGACCTTGACCGGGTACGAGTTGAAGGAGGTCAAACTCGGGCTGTACAACGAGAAGTTCGTCGAGATCCGCGAGGGACTGGCCGAGGGCGACGAGGTGGTCATGAACCCGAAGGTGCTGCTCGCCCCGGACGACAAGACCCGCACCCGCGACGGCGACAGTAAGAACGCCGGCAGCAAGGGCGCCGACGGCAACAAGGGGGCCGACCCCAAGGGCGACGGCAAGACCGGCGCGCCGGGCGCCGGCGGTGCGGGCAAGAAGAAGGGCGCCGGCGGCCCGCCGCCGGGCAGCCCGTAGCCGCTTTGGTAGGTGCCGCTTGCCGAGCGGCACGGGCTAGCCCGCGTGGGAGCGACACGGACAGGCCCAGAGCGACAGAACTTGCGAAGCTATGTCGCTCAAGTAGGTGCCGCGAGCCGAGCGGCACGGGCGAACCCGCGTGTGGACGACGCGGGCGCCCGGAGAATGATCCGCGTTGTGCAGCCGTGCCGCTCGGCAAGCGGCACCTACCCGAACATACCACCATGCCCGCCATCGTCACCGTCGTCGATCTGTTCAAGAACTACTACATGGGGACGCAGACCGTTCACGTCCTCAAGGGGCTGAACCTGTCGTTCGACGAGGGCGACTTCGTCGCCCTCATGGGGCCGTCCGGGTCCGGCAAGTCCACCCTCCTCAACGTCCTCGGCTGTCTCGACCGCCTGACCAGCGGGCAGTACTTCATCGGCGACGTGGACGTGTCCGACATGGACGACGACCAGCTCTCCGAAGTTCGCAGCACCTACCTCGGCTTCATCTTCCAGTCGTACAACCTGCTCCCGCAGTACACGGTGGTCGAGAACATCGAACTGCCGCTGCTCTACCAGGGCATCAAGCTCGACGAGAAGACGAAGGCCCGGTGCGTCGCGCTGGCGGAACTCGTCTGCCTCGGCGACCGGCTCGACCACCGCCCGCTGCAACTGTCCGGCGGCCAGCAGCAGCGCGTCGCGGTCGCGCGAAGTCTGGTGAACGACCCGCACCTGATCCTCGGCGACGAGCCGACCGGTAACCTCGACTCGAAGACGAGTATCGAGATCATGCATATGCTGCGCGAACTGAACCGGGCCGGCAAGACGATCATCATGGTGACGCACGAGAACGACATCGCGGCGTGGGCCAGGCGCGTGGTGCGTCTGCGCGACGGCCGCGTCGAGTCGGACGTGCGCAACGACACCCGCACCGTCATGGAGATCGGCTGATGTTCGGTTTGTCCGGCGGAACGCTTCTCATCATCGCCGCCGCGTGCGCGGCCGTGTTCGCGGCGATGGCCGCCGTCGTGTTCGGGACCGGCTTGGCCGCACGCCTGCCGTTCGCCGCCAACACCGCCAAGTTCCAGCGCAGCGTGTCGCTCGCCGTCAAGAGCCTGTGGCTCCACAAGCTCCGCTCCGTCCTCTCCGTCCTCGGCATCATCATCGGCACGTGTTCGGTCATCGCGCTCATGTCGTTCGGCGAAGGCTCGATGCAGGACGCGCTCGACGACATCAAGCGCCAGGGTGCGACCAACATCATCGTGCGCAGCGCCAAGCCGCCCGACGACTCCGCGACCGCGTCGAAAGGGTTCGTCACCAGCTACGGGCTGGTGCGCGAAGACCTGGAGCGGTTCAGCACGCTCGCGACCGACGGCACGGTGTCGCGGATCGTGCCCATGCGGGTGTTCCCCAGTGAAGCCCGGTACCTCGACCGGCTCGTGAACGCCCGCATCATCGGCACCGTGCCCGACTACCAGTCGGTGAACAAGCTCGAACTGTCCCGCGGCCGGTTCCTCACCGACAGCGACGACAGCGACCTGGACAACTACTGCGTCCTCGGGTCGGAGGCGGCCGACAAGCTGTTCCCCTACGAGGACGCGCTGGGCCAGACGGTCGGGATGCGCAGCCACTTCTTCCTGGTGGTCGGCGTCATCAAGGACCGGATGCCGACCGGAGGCACCGGCGGGAGTCAGGCGGCCGAAGACTTCAACCGCGACATCTACATCCCCATCCGCACCAGCAAGCGCCGGTTCGGGGAGGTCATCTCGACGCGCACCGCCGGCGCGCGCATGAACGAGAAGGTCGAGTTCAGCCAGGTGACGCTGACCGTGAACGCGGAGGTGGACACGCCCGCCGGCCGCGCGAAGGTGCAGGCGGTCGGCAACGAGATCAAGGGCATGCTGGAGCGCAAGCACCCGAAGAAGGACTACGCGGTGACGGTGCCGCTGGACAAACTGGAGGAAGCCGAACGCGCGCAGAGCCGGTTCACGATGCTGATGGGCGTGATCGCGTTCATCTCGCTGTTCGTCGGCGGCATCGGGATTATGAACATCATGCTGGCGACGGTGACCGAACGCACCCGCGAGATCGGCATCCGCCGCGCGCTGGGCGCGAAGCGCAAAGACATCATCATGCAGTTCCTCGTCGAGGCGGTGGTGCAGACCACGGTCGGCGGGTTGGTGGGCGCGGTGATCGGCGTTGCGAGCGTGTACTGCGTCCCGGCCCTGTGGGACTTGATCCGCGGAACCTCGTGGTTCGCGTCGGACATGCGCCTGCCGGCCAAGTTGCACCTCGGGTCGATCTTCGTCTCGGTGGGCGTGTCCATTCTGGTCGGCATGGTGTTCGGGCTGTACCCCGCGTGGCGCGCGGCGAAGCTCGACCCCATCGAAGCGCTGCGGCACGAGTGACGGCGCACGTGGGCGTTCACGCCCGCACAGTTCGCGCCCGCACAGGGCTTCCACCCCGTGCTACAAACGGCGACCCATCCGGGGTGCAAATACAGAAGACAAAGCGCCGTGTTTTGGTTTTCCGCCCCGGATGGGGCCGGCGTTTGTAGCACAGGGCGGAAGCCCTGTGCGCCCGATGCGGTGCGCAAGTTGCTGTTCTTCGGCCGTTACAAATGCGGGCGGGGGCTGTTCCCCGTCCGTTCCGCTGGCGGGGCGCCCGGCGCAGGGGAAACCCGGCCGGGCGTTCCCGTTCGTGACGGGTGACGCTCGCCTGCGGCTCGCGGCTAAACGAACCACCAAACGCGCTCACGCACCTTCGCGCCATGCCCCCGGCTGGTACAATTCCCCTGTTCACCTTCCACGAACAGGAGTGTCCCCATGCCCGCGACCGCGACCGACCGCGTGCCCGTCACCGTGCTGACCGGGTTCCTCGGGGCCGGCAAGACCACGCTGCTCAACCACATCCTCACCGCGCACCACGGCAAGCGCATCGCCGTCATCGAGAACGAGTTCGGCGAGATCGGCGTCGATCAAGACCTCGTCATCAACTCCGAAGAAGAAATCTTCGAGATGAACAACGGGTGCATCTGCTGCACCGTCCGCGGCGACCTGATCCGCATCCTCGGCAACCTGATGAAGCGCCGCGACAAGTTCGACTACATCCTCATCGAGACCACGGGCATGGCCGACCCCGGCCCGGTCGCGCAGACGTTCTTCATGGACGACGAGGTGCAGGCCAAGACCACCATCGACGGCATCGTCACGCTCGTGGACGCGAAGCACGTGCTGCTGCACTGGGATTCGCACGAGGTGCAGGAGCAGATCGCGTTCGCGGACGTGATCCTATTGAACAAGACCGACCTCGTGACGACGCACGAGTTGGAGAAGCTCGAAAAGATGATGCGGAAGATGAACGCGACCGCGAAGATTCACCGCACCAAGAACGCGGATGTGAACCTCGACAACGTGCTGAACGTGAAGGGCTTCGACCTCGACCGCATCCTCGAACTCGAACCCGACTTCCTCAAGGACGGCGGCCACAAGCACGAGGAACACGACGACCACGAGAAGGAACACGCCCACGACGAGCACGACGGCAAGGACCATTCCAACTGCGACCACGAACACGACCACTGTGAACACGACCACGACCACGCGCACGACGAGAAGGATCATTCGCACGATCACGGCAAGACCCACGGGTTGAAGTTGCACGAGGAAGTGCCGGATCACGTTCACGACTCGTCGGTGACGAGCGTGGGCATCACGACCGCGGGCGAACTCGACGCGAAGAAGCTGAACAAGTGGATGAGCGAGTTGCTCCAGGCGAAGGGGCCGGACATCTTCCGCATGAAGGGCGTGCTGTCGATCAAGAACGAGCCGAACCGGTTCGTGTTCCAGGGCGTGCACATGCTGTTCGACGGCAAGTTGGACAAGCCGTGGGGCAAGACGCCGCGCTCGAACAAGCTGATCTTCATCGGCCGCAACCTCGACCGCGACGCGCTCACGGAAGGCTTCAAGAGCTGCTTGACTTGAGTGTGGTCCGCCGCTCCGCGGCGGTTCTGGGTGAACCGCGACCGTAAGGGAGCGGGTGTTTCGCGACGACACCCGCTCCCTTACGGTCGCGGTTCACCTCAACACCCTCGCACCACCCGGACCTCCCTCATGGCGCGCATCAACATCTTCGGCAAAGCAGAGAACCGGCTCCGCCCGGTGTGGCAGGCGGCGGTGCCGGACCACGTCATCGGCGTCGCGTGGGCGCCGGACGGCTCGCGGCTCGCGGTCGCGGCGGTCAGCGGGCCGATCACGATCTTCGACGCGAACACCGGCAAGCCGGTCCACCAACTGAAGGGCCACGGGTTCGGAACGGCCGCGCTCGCGTGGCAGCCCACCGGCGCGTTGCTCGCGTCGGTGGGGCAGGACAGCAAGGTGCGCCTGTGGGACACTTCAACAGGCCAAGAGGCGAAGACGCTGGACGCCGGCGCGTCGTGGGCGGAGAAAGTGGTGTGGCACCCGTCCGGTCAGTACCTCGCGACCGCGGCCGGGAAGAAGACGCGCGTCTGGAGTGCGTCCGGTGAAATGGTGCGCGAGCTTCCGCCGCAGGCCGGCACCGTGATGGACCTGAAGTGGCGGCCGGGCACGAACCACCTCACGCTGCTCGCCTACGGCTCGGCCACGACCTACGACCCGCTGAGCGGCGCCGAACCCACGAAGATGCTCGCGTGGAAGGGATCGCCGCTGGCGCTGGCGTGGAGTCCCGACGGCAAGATTCTCGCACACGGCAACCAGGATTCGACGGTCCACTTCTGGTACTACGACGCGTCGCGCGAACTTCAGATGTGGGGCTACAAGACGAAGGTGCGCGAACTGGCGTGGGACTTCACCTCGCGCTACCTCGCGACCGGCGGCGGCCCGGTGGTGTGCATCTGGGATTGTCAGTTCAGCGCGAACGGCCCCGAAGGGTCGAAGCCGACGATGCTGGTCGGGCACGACGAGGACGCGAACCTTACCGCGCTGGCGTACCAGCACCGCGGGTTCCTGCTGGCGTCCGCGGCGCTCGACGGGAAGGTGCTGTTGTGGCAGCCGACGAATCGCAAGGGCGCGCAGGTGGGCGAGTTCCAGTTCGCGGGCGAAAAGACCGAGGCGAGCGCGCTGACGTGGTCGGCGGACGACAAGAGCCTCGCCGCCGGCAGCGGCGCGGGCGCCGTCGCGGTGTTTCGAGCCGGGTGACAAAGCAGAAGAGAAGAGCCGCAGATAGACGCAGAAGGACGCAGATCAAAACCGAAGAGAAGAGTGTTTTGAAGAACTCCGTCTCTTGGCTTTAATCTGCGTTCTTCTGCGTTTATCTGCGGCTCTTCTCTTCTGCTTTTCGTTCTTACTTCGCGCTACCTTCCCTCACCTCAACGCTGCCGTCTTCCGCCTGAATCATGATCGTGTGTGCCATCTTCGCGAACAGCCCGGTGCCGACCACGCCGGGGATCGCGAGCATCTTCGCGTCCGTCTCGGCGGGGTTCGCGATCGCGGTCGTGACGCAATCGAGAATGTAGTTCCCGTTGTCGGTGACGACGACTTGCCCGTCCTTCATGCGCACCTCCGACGGGAAGCCCATCGCTTCGAGATGTCGGCGGCACGGCGTCAGGGCGAACGACACCACCTCCACCGGCAACTTGCCGCGCGCGCCGAGTACCTTCACTACCTTTTCCGCGCCCGCGAGCACGACGAACTTGCGCGCGTACGCGGCGACGATCTTCTCGCGCACGAGCGCGCCGCCGTAGCCCTTGATGAGGTCGCCGTTCGGGTCGATCTCGTCGGCCCCGTCCACGCACACGTCGATGTAAGGCACGTCGTCGAACGTCACGAGCGGGATGCCGAGTTTGGTCGCGAGCGCCGCGGACACTTCCGACGTGGGCAGCCCGCGGACTCGGAGACCGGCTTGCACCTTCGCGCCGAGCGCGTGAATGAACGCGGTCGCGGCCTTGCCGGTTCCAAGCCCGACGACCATATCGGGCTTGATGAGTTCGACGGCTTTGGCGGCGATAGCATCGGTGTTGGGTGCGTTCGTGGGCATGGCGTGTCCTGGCGGCGTGTGGGAGTGATTGTCACATCAGACGCCGGCCCGCCGCGCGGCATTCGCGCCGTTACGCTTTCTCCAGTACCAGATCGACGACCCAGCACCCGCGGACGTGAACCTGCTTCGCGTCGCGGCAGTGCGAAAGGATGTCGTCGCTGTCGCACCCGGCGTCTTGCAGCGCGTCCGCGAGGACCGGCATCGCACCGAAGTCGCGCGAGTCGTACATCCCGCGCGCGAGTGACACCGCGGTGTCAGTACGCCAGAAAGGGGAGAAGGTGATGGGGCGGAAGGGGTTGCCGAAAACATCATGCAGAATTGCGCAGGTGCACGTATTGGCATCGACCTCTTCGCCGCAGTATCCGGCGAGCGAAAGTTCGTAGCAAGTCATTGCGAACGCGGCGGAGAACGCTTGGGTCGAAGTCAGCCCGACTATCATCGACGCGGCCGTACTCTCCCGCGCGCCCATTGCCCCGCGCGCGAGCGCGCCGCGAGCGGGAACCTGTCGCGCCGCGTCTCTGCTCGCCTCTAGTTCCGCCTTCGACGCAAGGCCGTCCGCGAACGCCTCGGCGCACTCGATCGCGCGGTGCAGTCGCTCGTCCTTGAGGTGCGCCCAGAAACTCCGGCAACACCCGCACCCGAACAGCCGGAGCCTTCTGCGACCGAGTTTAGTTCTTGTTGCTGCCGTCCCACGCAGTTGCCCCACCATCATCTGCGGGCGGGCGCGTTCTTTCAGCCATTCTGTTTCAGTCATCGTGTGCCCTCCTCCAACAGCATACCAAGCGAAGACGGCCGGGATGAACCCGGCCGCTTGCCTCCTCACACTCACACTCTCACTTTTCAAATGAGGGCTTGAAGTCGAGCGTCTTCACGAGGAACGCCCACATGTCGGCGATCTCCTCGATCACCTTCGTCGTCGGCTTGCCGGCCCCGTGACCGGCCTTCGTCTCGATGCGGATCAGCACCGGGTTCGGGCCGGTGTGGTTCGCCTGTAGCGCCGCCGCGAACTTGAAACTGTGACCCGGCACCACGCGGTCGTCCGTGTCGGCTGTGGTTACCATCGTCGGTGGGTACGCCTTGGGGCCGTTCTTCAGAAGGACGTGGTACGGGCTGAACTTGTACTGCGCCTCGAAGTCGTCCTTGTTGTCGCTCGAACCGTAGTCGTCCACCCAGAACCGGCCCGCGGTGAACTTCTGGAAGCGCAACATGTCCATCACGCCGACCGCCGGCAAGCACGCGCCGAACAAGTCCGGCCGCTGCGTCATGCACGCGCCCACCAGCAACCCGCCGTTGCTCCCGCCCTGAATCGCGAGCTTCTTCGGCGACGTGTACTTCTCTTTGACGAGGTACTCGGCCGCCGCGATGAAGTCGTCGAACACGTTCTGCTTCTGGAGCTTCGTGCCGGCGCGGTGCCACTCGTCGCCGTACTCGCCGCCGCCGCGCAAGTTCGCCACCGCGTACACGCCGCCCATCTCCATCCACTGCAACCTAGACACCGAGAAGCCCGGCGTGAGCGAGATGTTGAACCCGCCGTAGCCGTACAGCAGCGTCGGGTTCGTGCCGTCGAGCTTGATGCCCTTCTTGTGCGCGATGAACATCGGCACGTCCGTGCCGTCCTTGCTCTTGTAGAAGACCTGCTTCACTTCATACATCGCCGGGTCGAACTTCACTTTCGCCTGACGGATCAGCTTGCTCTCGCCGGTCGCGGGGTCGTAGCGGTAGATGCTCGTCGGCGTGGCGAAGCTGCTGAACGTGTAGAACGTCTCGGTGTCGGTGCGCAGACCGTGGAAGCCGCTTGCGGTGCCAATGCCGGGCAGCGTCACATCGCGCACGAACTTGCCGTCCACCTCGTAGACCTTCACGGCTGTCTTCGCGTCCTTCAGATAGCTGCAAACGAAGCGGTTGCCGACCAGCCCCACGCTGTCCAGCGGTTCCTTCGCCTCCGCGACGATCGTCTTCCAGTTCTTCTTGTCGGGGGTCTTCGTGTCGATGGCGATGATCTGATACTTCGGCGCCTTGTAGTCGCTCTGGAAGTAGAACACGCCGCCGTCGTTGCCCAGGAAGTTGAACTTGCCCTCGTGGTTGTCGATCAGGTCAACGACCTTGTTGGTCGGGTCGCTGAGGTCTTGATAACTGATGCGCGCCTTGCGGCTGGTGGTGCCGTCGCCGATGGAGATGATGAGGTACTTGCCGTCCTCGGTCACGCCGCCGCCGACCGTCCACGTCGGGTTGTCCTTCCGCTCGTAGATCAACTTATCTTCGCTCTGCGGTGTGCCGATTTTGTGATAGTAGAGCTTCTGATCCACGTTGAGGCTGAGGAACTGCCCGTCCTTCATCTCCGGTTCCGGGAACCGGCTGTAGTAGAAGCCCTTGCCGTCCTTCGACCACGACGTTCCGCTGAACTTGACCCACTTCAGTTCGTCGGTCAGCGTCTTGCCGGTGGCGACATCGAGCACCTTCCACGTGTTCCAGTCGCTGCCCGACTGCGCGGTGCCGTAGGCGATGAGCTTGGCGTCGTCGCTTACTTCCAACCCGCTGAGCGCGAGCGTGCCGTCCTTCGTCCACGCGTTCGGGTCGAGGAGGAGCTTGAACTCGCCGTCGAGCGTGTCCTGCACGTACATCACGCTCTGGTTCTGCAAGCCGTCGTTCTTGGAGATGAGGTACCGGCCGCCGTGCTTCGCCGGGGCGCTGATCTTCTCGAAGTTGAAGATGTCGGTGATGCGCTTCTTGATCGCCTCGCGCTCCGGGATGCCCTCCAGGAACGCGTTCGTGACCTTGTTCTCGGCCTCGACCCAGTCGGCCACGTCCTTCGACTTGCGCACGTCGTCTTCGAGCCACCGGTACGGGTCCGCGACCTTCGTGCCGTGGTACACGTCAACCACATCGCCCTTCTTGGTGTCGGGGTACTTCAACTTCTTCGGCTCCTCGGCTTGCGTTGTGGAAACCAGTAGTGCGGCCAGCGTTGCGACGGTCGTCGCCATCGCCCAGCGTGTCAGGCGCATGAGGTTCGCTCCTGGGGTGAGTGAGAATGGACGAGAGAGATTATAGGCGGCAGGAAAGCTGCTCGCGGCTTCGCAAGTTCGCGGACCTACGGCGCGGTTCGCGTCGCCCCACAAGAACCCAGGGCGTTGCCCTGGGCTGAGGAGTGGCAGTCCTTCGGACT
>CANLGS010000031.1 GCA_947490035.1 Gemmataceae bacterium | reverse complement strand
GCGCCCGCGTGTCCAAACACCGTCAGCCACGCCTCCGCGCCGCGCTCGCCGTCACGCACGACGGTCTCGCCGGCCCAGCGGAGGTGGTACGCCGGGAGCGCGCGGAACGTCTCCGGCGCGTGGAGGGCGAAGTCGGAGACCAACAGCGCGGCGCGGCCCGTCGCGAGCTTCCGCATCACCGCGACCGAGTCGGCCGCGGCGGGCAGGTCGCCCTGGCGCAGCACCCACGCGAGCGCGGCGGCGGCGGCGTCCTCGTCGCCGTACAGTTCGACCACGGCTTCGGCCGCGATCACGCGGCGCCACGGGGTCGGGTTGGTCAGGTCGTCGCGCAGGAACGCTTCGACCGCCGCGGCTTCGGCGGGGTTCGCGCGCAGGTGGACGTACACGGACTCGCGCACGTCCGAGTCGCTGGTGCGCCACTGGGTGAGGAGGTTCGCGAAAGTGGGCGTGTCGGACATGCGCGGGTGCTTGAGCGGCGAGGCGAGGAACCGTGGCAATGGGATGCTACCACACGGGGCCGATAATCGGAAGACAGCGCCGGTCGCGAACTGGTTCGTTCGCGCGGCTTTCCGCCCGATTCCGGCGATTCGCGGGAGTAAAGTCGCCCGGTTTGGCGTTACAGAGTTGGCGGCGTAAGTCGCGCTGCTGACATCTACGGAGGACGTGAACGATGATCGTTCCACAGCCGTGTGCCCGGTGCGGGAATGAGATTCCCGCCGAGCGGATCGAGGCACTCCCCGAGACGATGGTGTGCGTGGCGTGCAGCAAGGAGATGGGCGGCGAGTTCACGGTGGTCACATCGGCCGAGAAGACCAGCAAGGAGGGGAGCCTGAAGAAGAACTACGGCGGGTACAGCGCGCGGAAGATCCGCAAGCCGATCAAGCCGAAGGGCAGCGAGTGAGCCTCGAGGGTTGAAATTGTGTGAAGAGCAGCCCCCTCACCCGCGCCTACTCGGTTGAGATGAAGGCTTTGTGGCACAGGCTTCCAGCCTGTGTAACGCCAACACAGGCTGGAAGCCTGTGCCACAAAGCCTTCCGGCCCGCCGCGTTACTTCAGCAGCCCGTAGTTCACCAGCGTCTGGCGCACCTTCGCTTCGCCGGCGGCGTCGAGCGGGCACATCGGCAGGCGCATCTCGCCGTTACCGCGACCGAGCAGCTTCATCGCGGCCTTCAGCGGGATCGGGTTCGTGGACACGCCGAGCATGTCGCGGCACAGCGGGAACAGCTTCCGGTGCCACGTCAGCGCTTCCTCGAACTTGTCGGCGGCGAACGCCTTCACAAGGGCCATCATGTCTCGCGGCACGATGTTCCCGACCACGCTTACCACGCCCTTGCCGCCGATGCTCATCAGCGGCAGCGTCAGGCTGTCGTCGCCACTCAGGATGGTGAGGTCGGTGAGCGCCGCGACCTGCGACGCCTGATCGAGCGAGCCGGTCGCCTCCTTCACCGCGACCACGGTGGGGCACTCCTGCGCTATGCGCGCGAGCGTTTCCGGGAGGATGTTGCTCGCGGTGCGGCCGGGGATGTTGTAGACGACGATCGGCAGGTCGGTGGCCTCGGCGACCGCGGCGAAGTGGCGGAAGTAGCCCTCCTGCGACGGCTTGTTGTAGTACGGCCCGACTTGCAGCGTGCCGTTGGCGCCGGCCTTCTTCGCGGCCTTCGTCATGCGGACCGCTTCGGAGGTCGAGTTCGACCCCGTGCCGGCCATGATCTTGGTGCGGCCGCGCGCGCGTTCGCACACGAACGCGACCACGCGCTCGTTTTCGTCGTGGGTAAGGGTCGGGGATTCGCCGGTGGTGCCGCACGGGGCGAGCGCGTCGGTGCCCTGCTCGCAGTGCCAGTCCACGAGTTTGCCGAGTTCGTCCCAGTCGATGTCGCCGCTCTTGAACGGGGTGACGATG
Organism: Gemmataceae bacterium; assembly: GCA_947490035.1. Classification (GTDB taxonomy): domain Bacteria; phylum Planctomycetota; class Planctomycetia; order Gemmatales; family Gemmataceae; genus Gemmata. The sequence goes on along the minus strand of CANLGS010000031.1, from coordinate 11,329 downwards.
GCGACGGTGACGCCGGCGAACAGCTCGCCGCGGGTGGCATGCATGACGGACCTCGGCAGAGTGGAAGGAGAGGCATTTCGTTAAAGTGTCAGGTTACGAAAGGTCGCACAAGCGAGCAAGTTGCGGCGCGCGTCTCAGCATTTCCGCGCCAGCGTCAGCCCATCGGCGAACGGCAGGAAGCTGAGTGACACCCGGTTGTCAGTGTGGAGCTTCGCGTTGAGCGCGCGGATCGCGAGCGTGTCCGGGTCGGTCACCGCGGGGTCGGCCGGCTTGCCGTCCCAGAGGGTGTTGTCGATGGCGATCAGCCCGCCGGGGCGGACCAGTTCCAGGCACCGCTCGTAGTACAGGTTGTACGCGCCCTTGTCGGCGTCGATGAACGCGTAGTCGAACGTGCCCGCGTGCCCGGTCGCGATCAGGTCCGCGAGCGACTGCGCCGCCGGCGCGATGCGGAACTCGACCTTGTCGATGAGGTTGGCAGCCGTGAGATGCTTCCGCGCGACGGCCGCGTAGACGGCGCTCAGTTCGCAGCAGACCAGCTTTCCGTCGGGCGGCAACACGCTCGCGACCCACATCGCCGAGTAGCCGGTGAACGTGCCGACTTCGAGGCACTTCTTCGCGCCCGTCAGTTGCACGAGCAGCGCGAGGAACGGCCCCTGTTCGGGCGCGATCTGCCACTCGCCTTCGGCCAACTTGCCGGTTTCCTCGCGCAGTTTGGCGAACGCTTCCGGCTCGCTCACGCCCACGGAGAGGACGTACTCGTACAGCGCGTCGGTCATCGGCGTGGGGCGAACGAAGCTAGGTAACATGGTGAACCTCTTGAAGTCAGCAGACCGAGATCAGAGGGCAGGAATCAGGAAGACGAATCAAGCCGTGCGTGCGGTCGCACGGCTTTTCGTTGTCTCTTGTCCTCTGTGGTTAGTTCTCCTCGCCGTTACTTCAGCGCGCGAATCTTCACGTTGCGGAACGCGGTCGGGCCGTGGTCCGTCTGGAGCATGAACGCGCCGGCCGCGGTCTCCTTCTTCCCCCAGTTGCTCCCGGTCGGGGTCTTCACCTCCGCGTTCTCGTGGATCACCTCGCCGTTGAGCACCGCCTTCACCAGCACCGCGCTCGCCGTCTTCTCGCCCTTCGCGTCGAACCGCGGCGCCTTCCACACCACGTCCAGCGCCTGCCACTCGCCCGGCGCCTTGGCGGCGTTCACCTTCGGCGGAATGCCCTTGTCCAAATACCCGCTGCCCTTCGCGAGGTCCGCTCGCGGGTAGACGCCGCCCATGTCGCTGCCGGTCAGTTCCTTCTTGCTGCCGAAGCTGTCGAGGATTTGAATCTCGTACACCTCGTGGAACTTGATCCCGGCGTTGGAGCCTTTCGCGATCAGGAACTCGACGTGGACCTCGCAGTCGCCGAACGCCTCCTTCGTGATGAGGTTGGGGAGCCGCCCGGTCTCGCCGTTCACCCACACCTTCCCGCCGTCCTTCTTCTCGGCTTTCAGGCGCACGTCGGCCTTGCCCTTCGCGTCGGGCGCGAGCTTCACCTCGTCCGACACGATCCACTTCTCGTCCACTTTCTTCCACACTTCCGGCTTCATCAGGTCGATCCACTCGCCGGCCTTCGCGTCGAGCTTCTTCGGCTCCTCCGCACGACCGCCGAGCGACCCGAACAGCGCGGACACGAACGCGACGAACACGAACCGGCGCATGGCGACACTCCTGGGGAGACTTTTCGTTACCCGATACGGGTCGGGGCTATTATCATCAACCCACTTCCCCGTTGTGGGAATCGTTTTCTCACCGAAAGGATACTCTCCATGCTCGCTCGCTTCGCTCTGGTGGCCGCGCTCGTCGCGGTCGGGTCCGCGGCTCCGGCCGCCGAACACTGGGTGTACCTCGGGACCAACACCGGCGGCAAGGACGGCAGTAAGGGCATCTACCGGTCGAAGTTCGACGACGCGACCGGCAAGCTGTCGGAGCCGATGCTCGCGGCCGAGATGGGCAGCCCGTCGTTCCTCGCGATCCATCCGAACAAGAAGTTCCTGTACGCGGTCGGCGCGGGCGGCAGCAAGGAGGGCGGCCCGATCGTCGCGTTCACGCTCGACGCCAAGACCGGCAACCTCGTGAAGCTGAACGAGGCTCTAAGCGGCGGCCCCGGCCCGTGCCACATCTCGCTGGACAAAGGCGGCCATCAGGTCGCGGTCGCCAACTACGGCGGCGGCAGCACCGTCGTGTACGACGTCGGCGAGGACGGCAAACTCGGACACCAGGCCGGCTTCCTCCAGCACAAGGGGACCGGCAAAGACCCGAACCGGCAGAAGGAACCGCACGCGCACTGCACGTTCTTCTACCCGGAACTCGGCTACCTGCTGACCGCCGACCTCGGCACCGACCGCCTGTACGTGTACTCGAACAGCAGCAAGGGCGGGCTGTTCCGGTCGGTCGGCAACAGCGACGTGGAGATGCCCGCCGGCAGCGGCCCGCGGCACTTCGCGCTGGCGCCGGACGGCAAGTTCGGGTACGTGTGCGGCGAACTCGACTCCACCGTGAACGTGGTCGAATTCGGCTGGGCGAAGGGCAACAAGGTGGTGCAGTCGCTCAGCACGTTGCCAAAGGCAACGCCGGGCAACTCGACGGCCGAGTGCATCCTGTCGCCGGACGGCAAGTACGTGTACGTGTCGAACCGCGGGCACAACAGCGTCGCGGTGTTCAAGGTGAAGGGGGACCGCACGCTGGAGGCGGCCGGGCACATCACCGGCGCGATCAAGACGCCGCGCAACTTCAACATCGACCCGTCGGGCAAGTGGATGCTGATCGCGAGTCAGGACGGCGGCAAGGTGGGCGTGTGGGAGATCGACGCCAAGACCGGCGGCGCGAAGGAGACCGACAGCACGGCGAGCGTCAGCAAGTGCGTGTGCGTGAAGTTCGTCCCCGTCGCGAAGTGAGGTTGGTGTTTGGTATTTACCCCGAAGGGGTTGTATTCAACAGCCCAGGGTCAGCCCGCGCTTCGCGGGCGCCACCCTGGGAACAACGACGGCGCACGGCGTGCGCACCGTGCGCCCGCGTTGGTTCCCAGGGTGCGCTCGCAAAGCCTCGCGACCCTGGGCTATTGAATACAACCCCTTCGGGGTAAATACCAAACACCCACACTACTTCTGCAAGATCGGCAGGTAGTTGTTGGGCAGTTGCAGCACGATGAGGCTCATGGCGGTGGCGTAGGCGGTGCCGTGGAACGGGTCGGACCAGGCGCCGCCGGCGGCGCGGGCGCGGCCGAGCAACTCGTCGCGGATGGCCGGGAACCACGCGCGCCAGTAGTCGCCGCCGGCCGACCACATGGCGAGGGCCGCGTAGTAGTGGCCGTAGTAGTAGTGGGCCGGCGGCATCTCGCGCTGGTTGAACTGGCGGTTGGGCATGAACCCCTGCAAGTAGCGCAGGCCGCGCTCGATGGCCTTCGCGTTCACGGCTTCGTCTTCGGGCACGCTGGCGCTGTACAGCCCGACGACCGCCGCGGCGGTGCGGGCGAACGCGCTGCCCGTCTGCGCCTGTCCGCCCTTGAAGTAGCTGAACCCGCCGTCGGGCAGTTGGCACTCGCGGATGTACTTCGCGCCCTTGCGCACGAACTCCTTGCGCACGAACACGCCGGCGTTGCGCGCCGCCCGCAGCGCCATCATGAACGCGACCGTCACCGACACGTCGCCGTATTGGGCGTTCGGCTCGTACCGCCACCCGCCGTCGCCGTTCTGCGCGGCGGTCGCGAACGCGGTCGCCTTCTCGAGTACCGCGCGCACCTTCTTCTGGCGCGCCGCCTCCGGCATCATGCCGCACACTTCCGCGAGGAACAGGCTGGCGAACCCGTGGCTGTACATGCCGCTGGGCTGGTTGCCGATCGCGCCGAACTGCCCGCCGCGGTCGCTCAGGAAGCCGGGGTTGGCGCCGGTCACGAGACCGGTGACGTAATCGACGACGCGGCTGACGTTCTTGCCGTACTTGCCGCGCCCCGGCTGGTGCCCGGCGCCGAGCAGCGCCAGCCCGCCCAGCCCGGTGATGCCGGCGGTGGCGCCGCCGCCGGCGCGCTCGCCGAACGAGCCGTCGGCCGCCTGCCCCTGCGCGAGGGCGGCCAGCCCGCGGTCGATGGCGGTCTGCGTGTCGGCGGTGATGAACTCGGCGCCGGTGTCCGAGCGCGGCGCCCCGCCCGGCTGCGCGAACGCGCCGAGGTGGAGCGCCGCGGCCGAACCGGAGGAAGCGGCGACCCGGAAGAAATCGCGACGCGACACGGATTGCAGTGGGTTACGCATGTGGAACCTGCATTTAGTAGGGTGCGACAAGGCTTTGCGCCGTCCCACCGTCTTCTCTTGTGGCACAGACATGCCTGTCTGTGCGCTTGACGGGTGCAGTCGCACAGACAGGAATGTCTGTGCCACAAAACCAAAACGAAGACGGTGGGACGGCGCAAAGCCTTGTCCCACCCTAGGCTGATCGGAAGTTCGAGTTGACAGTGTTTTTGGTTCATCCCCGTTCTGGAACCAGTTCGCCGGGGGAACGGAACTTTTCGCTGGAAAAGCAGCGGAATTCACGAGCCGTGTGAACCAAAAACGGGATCGAACTCGAACCAATAATTCCATCGAAAGCCCAACTTCCGATCAGCCTAGTCCCACCCTACAAGAACGTCACTTCTTCTCGACCGGCTTCGCGCCCTTGTCCGCGAGCGACGAGTAGTACAGCCGTAACAACTCCGCGTACTTCGGGCTGAAGTCTTCCTTGTAGTACTGCGACATCTGCTGGCGGAGCTTGTCCGGCAGGTGGCCCCACACGTCCTTCGACACGTCCTCCTCGATCGGCGGCGACGGCTTCCCGTTCGCCTTGCCCATCGGGTTGCCGGCCGCGCCCGCCGGGTCTTTCGGGTCTTTGGGCGTGTCCTTCTTCGGGTCGTTGTCGGGCTTCCCTGGGTCTTTCACGCCGCCGCCGTGCTCCTTCTTGGAGTCGCCCATGCGCGGCTGGCGCTCGCCCATGCCGCCCATCGGCGGCGAGTCGCCCATGCCCGTGCCCCCATTCCCCATGTTGTCCTTCTTCATGCCGGGGTCCATCATCGGGTCTTTCATGTCCTTCTTGTCGTTCATGTCCTTCTTGTCTTTGTCTTGGTCTGGCGACGGAGGCGGCGGATTCTCTTGCTGGTTGATGAGGGCGTCGATGTCGGACAGAATCTTGCCCTGGGTCTTGCGCGTGTCGGCGCCGGTGTCGGTCTTCGCGAGCTTGTCGCCCACGTCCTTCGAGTTGTCGATGATGCGCTTGACGGTGACCGCCGGGTCTTCGCCCTTCGCGGGCGCTTCGGCCTTCGGCACGGGGTCGCGCGTGCCGTCGGGCCGGACCTCGCGCGGCGGCGGCGCGACGGGAAGGTCGGCCCGCGCGTTCGCGAGCGACGCCATCAGGACGAACAGCACGACGAACGATGAGCGGTTCATGGCTTCTCCGGTTGCGGCGCGTCTTTCGGCGCCTCTTTGGGCGCGTCCTTCGGCGGGAACAGCTTCGCCATCTGCTCGAACAGTTCGGCGATCTCGCGCTGCGCCTGTTCCAGTTCCTTGAGTTCTTCCCGCTCGGCATCGGTCAGTTTGTCCGCGTCGGGGTGGTCCTTCGCGAACTGCACCGTGCGGCCGTTGAGTTCCGCTTGCAGCACGCGAAGCACCTTCAACTGCGCGAGCGGCGGGACAACGTCCTGATCGCCACCACCATTCGGAGGATTCGGCGGCGGGTTCGGCGCCTTGGGCGGGTTCGCGGGGTCGTCCTTCTTCGTCGTCGGCTTCTTGTCGTCCGGCTTGAGCGCGTCGGCGAGTTGTTCGAGGCGGCGCAGCGCGAGTTCCATCGGCCGCATCACCTTGCGGTCGCCGAGCGCTTCGAGGTCCGCGTCGTAAGCGGCGGCAAGGTCGGCGTCGTCGCAGCGCGCCTTGATCTTCTCCCGCGCCAGGTCGATGGCCTTCGCGCTGTCCGTGAGCAACCGCACGAACACCGGCAGCGACGCGAACTCGTTCTCCGCGAGCTTGCGCACCTCGATCGCGATTTCCTGTTCGCGCACCGTGTCGATGTCGGAGTAGCTCGTGAGCAGCAGTTTGTCCCACCCCTTTTGCTTCGCGACTTCGGTGTGAACGCGGGCTGCCTCGCCCACGGCGGCCTTCTGCTTCTCCACAAGCGCCTTCACCTGATCGGCCAGTTTGCGGCGCTTCTCGTCCGAGAGTTGGCGCCCGCCCTGCGCGGCTTCGGCGTCGAGTCTGTCGCGCGCGGCGTCGAGCTTTTCCACCGCCAGGCGCTGGTCACGAGAATTAGGCTGGCCCTTCTCAAGGTCGTCGCGTGCGGCCTCCATCTTGTCGAGCGCGGCGCGCAGGTCGCGGGCCGCGTCGTCCTTGTCGGCGGTGAGTTTTTGGAGCAACTCTCGGCCGCGTTCGATGAGCTTGTCCTGCTCCTGACCGAGTATCGTGAGGGTTTCGGCGCGCTGGACCGGGTCCGTGAGGCGCGACGCGTTTTCGACCCGCTTGCGGAGGCTGTCCTGCGCCGCGGCGAGCGCGTCGAGTTGGTCGGCGGCACGCTTCTTCGGCTTCGCGAGTTCGGGCACCGCCTCGGTTTCCTTCTCCGTCAGCGCGTCCGCGAGGGCGTCGAGGCGGGCGCCGCTCGACCGCAGCGCGGTCTCGGCGTCGGACTGCCGGTTCTTGCGAAGCAGTTCCGCGGCCTTGCGCAGTTCGTCGGGCAACTCCTGACCGCCGGCCGCGTCCAGCCCCTTGCGGAGCGCCTTCGCCTCGGCCTCGGCCTTGTCCGCCGCGGCCTTCAGGTCGGCGGCGGTCGCCGCGACCGCGTCGGCCTCTGCATTTCGCGCCGACTTCTCTACCGGGTTGTCGGTCGCGTCGGCCTTTCGTTTCAGGTCGGCGGCTTCCTTCTCCTTGAGCGCCGCCTGCGCGCGGAGGTCGCGGGCCAGCGTGTCCTTTTCGGACGCGAGCCGGGCGGCGCGAGTAATAAGCTCGCGCGCCTGATCCGCCGACTGATCGGCACGCACGCCGGCGCGGTCCAGGTCGCGCTGCTCTTCGTCACTAGGTTTGAGGTTGCCGGCCTTCACGCGGTCCTTGAGTTGCTCGTTGGCGACGAGTTGGCGGAGAATGTTGTCCTTCTGAACGCGTGCCTCGCCGCGAATCTCGCCCGCCCCGCCCCAGAGTGCGAGCAGGTCGAGCAGCGCGGTCGCGGTGTCCTCGACGCTCTTCTGGCTGCGCGCGGCCTTGCGCAGGTAGTCCAAGAGTTCCTTCTCCTGGCCCGGTTTCGTGGGCTGACCGGGGAGCCGCAGCGCGTCCGCGAGGTTCTGCTGCGCGGTGCCGAGGTCGCGGTCGGCGGTGCGGCCCAACTCGGACGCGACCACCTCGACACGGTCCGTCGTGTTCGACTTGGGTAGCGTGTTCGCGCGAACCGTTTCGCGGAGGAGATCGGCCTTCGCGCGAAGCCCCTGCGCCGGGTCGGTGATCTTGCCCGTAATCTGCCGCTGCCCCTGGTCCGCGCCGACGAGCCGGTCGCGGTCGGCCGGCGACAGCACTCCGCCCGGCGCGGGCATCACTTCGAGCGTCTTCTGCTTCGCGTCGCGCTGCTGCTCGCGGATGCGAATCAGTTCGGGGCGGATCGCGGCGACTTCCTTCTGGAGCCACGCGTCGATGGCCTCCGGCGACGCGATGCGAATCTCGACCTCTCCCACGCTGCGCCCCGGCCCCTTCAGAACGGCGACATCGTCGAAGTCGTCGGCCGCGGCGCGGAGAATGAGCAGGTCGCCTTCGCGCAGCGGCGTGCCGTCGTCGCGCACGAACGCCGTGACCGGCACGCGAGCGGTCACGTCGAGGCTGCCGGCGGGCGGCGCGACGACGAACGCCGGACCACCGACGAGCGCCGCGAGCGCCGCGACCGGCACGTTGCCGGCGGCGCCGAGCGGGATCGTGCGCACGCGCCCGTCGCGGCCGACGCGGTATTCGAGGAACGCGCTCCGCACGCCGTACAGCGGGTCTTCGGCGGTCACGTTCACGAGAACCGAAGCGGTGGGCGCGAGGTACGCGGGGTCGCGCCCCGGCGCCGGGCGGTTGAGCGCCACCTTCGGCACCGGGTCGGCCGTCAGGTCGATCTTGAGCGGGCGCGTCCCGGTCAGCCCGGTGTCGTCGGTGAGCTTCAGCGCGTAAGGGCCGGACAGCAGCGGGACGAACGTCGCGGAGATGCGCGTGCCGTCCGCGGAGATCGTCAGCGGGATGTCGGCCATCATCTCGTTCGCGAGTCTTTGCGCGCCAATCGCCGCGAAGGGATCGAGGTGGCCGAAGTGCGCCAGCGGCCCAGCGGTCGCGGGGGCGCTCTTGTCGCCGGTGTACACGAGGACCGCGGCCGAGAGTCGCACGTCGGTCGCGGCGCGGAAGTGGACGACGGTGCCGGTCGGAATCTCGATCACGGAGGCGCCCGGCGGCAGTTCGCCCGCAGGCAGTTTGGTGTACGCGGGCGGCGTGACATAGAACTGCGGCGACGCGCGGCCGTCGAGCGGCACCAACCGCGGCGGCGGCACCACCGTCACCGTCTGCCAGTCGGTCACGGCATCGTTCGAGCCGACGCGCACTTCAAAGGTGTTGGTGATGCGAGTCGGGTCGAAGCGGGCCGTGACGACGGCCGCACCGGGCACCTGCGCGTCGTTGTTGAGCGCGAGCGGGAACTGCTCCTCGAACTCGCTACCGTCCTTCACGCGCACGGCCACGGTCGCCGGACCGCTGAGGACGCCACGCACCGCGAACTTCAACTCGAACGCCTCGCCCTTCGGGATGCGTGCGGGGAACGCGTTCGGCGCGAGCAGTTCGATGCGCGTCTTGGTCGGCCACGGGTGCGCGCCGAACGGGTCGGCGAGGCGCACGAACGCGGTCGCGGCGCGGTCGGTGTTGAACGCCATCAGCGGCAGCGCGACGGCCAGCGCCGCAAGGCATAACCACATGTTGCGCCAGCACCGGCCGGCGGGGACGAGTTCGTCGAGCGGCAGCCGCGCGGCGCGGCGCTCGGCCGCGCGCACCGCGCTGGCGGTGAGCCGGTTCGACACGCCCCTCGTCTTCGGCCGCTCGTCGTCGCCCTCTTCGCCGAGGAACGACACGGCCGACGCGAGCGCGTCGTTGAGCGAGGAGTACTGGTCTTCGAGTTCGAGCGCGACGGAGAGCGCGTCGGTGCGGTAGCGGCGGGCGCGACCGACGCCGCGAACCCACACGATCCCGCTGCCCGCGAGGAGCGTCACGAGGAACAGCGCGCGCGTCAGGGGCGACAGGTGAACGGCGGCGTCGAGGAAGCCGGCGAACGTGGTGACGCCGACGACGGTGGCGACGAGCGCGAACGCGCCGGCCGCGAGCGCGACCCGCTTCCGCGTGCGGCCGATGTCGGCGAGCCGGTCCGGGAGCGAATCGCGTTCGCCCGGCGGGCGCAGAAGCAGTGCCATGCGGAACCCCGCTTGTCGTGGTGCCTTTGAGTGTAGTCATCACGCTCCGCGTGATGTCTTCGAGTGCGGTTCGCCGCGCTAAACATCACGCGGAGCGTGATGACTACAATCGAGCCATCATAACAGCCGCTCGCGCTTCCGCAAAAGCCACTCGGCCAGCAGAAGTGACAATAGCAATACATACACCAGCGGCTGATTCCACAGCGGCACCGGCGGGCACGGCTGGTTCAGCGGCACGCGCTGCAGGTTCTTCAGGTCGTTGAAGATGTCGTTCGCGGTCGCGAGCGTGTAGAACCCGCCGCCGGAAATGCTCGCCGCCGCGACCAGGTCGGACCGGTTCAATTCGGTGCGCTCGCGCTCGTCCATCGGCGGGAGGACGCGCGCCGTCGCGAACGGCCGCGACCCCGGCACCTCCGGGTCGGTCAGCTCGAACCGGTACTCCCCTTCGGGCGCGCGGGCCAGGGTCGCCTCGAACAGCACCGTCGGGCCGGGCGTGCGCGTCAGCGTCAGCGTGCCGATCTCCGTCGCGCCGGGGCCGGGCGTGCCGTCCGGCTTTTGCAAGGGCGAGCGGGTCATCGTCACGCGGACCGGGGTCGCGCCCGCGGGGGCCGGCGCCTCGATCGGGAACCGCACCTGCACGGTCACCTTCTCGTCGCGGCGGAACTCCGTCTTGTCCTTCACGCGCACCTCCGGCCGGCGCACCCGCGACCGCGACAGCACGCGCATCGTCTGCATCCAGAAGCGGTCGAAGTGTTCCTCGTCGTTGCGGAACCGCCACCGCCAGGTGTCGTCGAACCCGAAGAACAGCACCGGGCCGTTGCCGACGAACTGCTGCACGATGAGCGGGTGGTTCTCGCCGGCCGCGCCGCCCTCGGCGCGGAGCGTGGGGTGAGTCGCGAGGACGCGCGTCAGTGGCTTGGGCCGGTAGCCCTTCGCGAACCACAGCAGTTCCTGGAACTGATTCCAGACGCGGTTCGATTCACCCACATCCGGCGACAGCAGGAACAACGGGTGCTGCTGACCAGTGGGCGTCCACTTGGGGCGGAAGCCTTCGGTGATCGGCAGTTCTTCGGGCGGGCGCGTGACCATCGGCGCGTCGCCGGGCACGACGGGGAGCACCTCCGCGAGCGGCGTGTCGGCGTAGGCCGCCGGGGTGCCGTGTTCGCCGCACAGGAACAGCAACCCGCCGCCCTTCTCCTTCACGAAGTCGGCGAGGTCGCGAAGTGCGATGGCCGAGCGCGGCACCTGCTTCGGGTCCACGTCGCCCAGCACGACCACGTCGTAGCCGAACAACTCGGTGCGCGTCGGGAAGTCGCCGCGGAACGCCGAGCGGTCGGTTTCCGCCCAGCCCTTCGACGCGTCGAGCAGCACCACCTGCACCTCGACCGCCTTGCCGCCGATGGACTTGTCCGACTCGCGTTCCAGCATCACCTTCACGAACCGGAAGTCGTAGCGCGGGTAGCCTTCGACATAAAGCACGCGGATCTTGCGCGACTCCGTGACGAGGACCGTGCGCTCGATCTGGTTGTTGCGTGTGTTGGTCTCGCCGGGCACGGCCGGCACGCTCAGGATGTACGTCTTCTCGCCGACCTCCGTGGGGACGTGCGTGACGACCACGTCCACCGGGTTGCCGTTGAGGTCCGGCGTGACGGTGACCCGCCCGCGGTCCTCCAGTTTGCCGTCCGCGAGCTTCTCCTTGAGGTACACCGTGACCGGGTTCGCGGGCACGTCGCCCTTCGCGGTGAGGCGCGCCTTGAAGACGAGTTGGTCGCCCTTGCCCACCACGTCTTCGGCCTGAATGTCGGCGAGGGCGAGGTCGGGGGTCTGCCACGGGTCGCCGGTGCCGACGAGGAACAGCGGCACGCCGTCGAGCGACGCG
>CANLGS010000030.1 GCA_947490035.1 Gemmataceae bacterium | reverse complement strand
ACTCGCGCGGTCCAGTCCGCTTCGCCGGGGTGCTTGTCGGCCGCCTGCTTGTTCAGTTTCGCGAGCAGGTCGAGCTGACTTCGCTGCCGCTCGTCGGTGATGTCCTTCGGTCGCGTCAAGTTGTCGATGGGGTCGCCCTGCGGCTTGAACGCGGTGCCCTGGTAGACGGTCGGCAGGAACCCGGCGCCCCAGTTCAGCGAGTGGCCTTTGGGGATGCCGCGGCCGAGCGTGTCGTACATCACGCAGAACGCCGGCAGGTTGCGGCTCTCGCTACCCATGCCATAGGTCACCCAACTGCCGACGCACGGGAAGCCCATCCGCCCCATGCCGGTGTTCATCTTGAACAGCGCCGGCGAGTGGTTGTTCGAGTCGCTCCACAGCGAGTGGATGAACGCCATCTTGTCCACGTGCTTCGCCATGTGCGGGAACAGCGAGCTGACCATCTTCCCGCACTGCCCGTGCTTCTCGAACTTGAACGGCGACTTCATGAGCGGCCCGACCTGCGCGGCGAAGAACCCGGTGTTCGGGTCGAAGCCCTTGAGTTCCTGACCGTCGCGCTTCTCCAACTCCGGCTTGTAGTCCCAGGTATCGACCTGCGACGGCCCGCCGTTCATGAACAGCCAGATGACCGACTTGGCCTTCGCGGGGAAGTGCGGCTTCCGCGCCGCGAGCGGGTCTTCGGACTTCTCTTCGGCGTTCAGCAGGTCGGCGAGCGCGAGCATGCCGAAGCCGAAGCCGGCGCGGGCGAGGAACTCGCGACGCGAGCGGTACGCGGTGCTTTCGCCAGGCGACGCGAACAAACGGGGAAGGTTGTGCATAGCGGGTTCCTGGCGAGCCGGGAGTGTAAGCGACCGGAGTTTGGTTGGATGTCTCGGTTGGATGTCGGGCCGTGTTCGACCTATTCCGCGTAGAGGAACTCGTTCAGGCAGAACAGCACCTGGCACAGGTCCGCGAGCGCGGTCTCGCGGGCGGCCCCGGTGTGCGGTTTCAGGAACGCCAGCGCGTCGGCCAGTTCGTCCTTCGACGGCTCGCGGCACAGCGCGATCTTGTAGGCGCCCGTCACGCTCTCGGTGTCGGTGGCCTTGCCGTCGTTGCTGGCACGCTTCGCCAGCCCGTAGGCCGCGGCTCGCACATGCACGTTGTTCATGAGGTGAAGCGCCTGCGGTGCGACCGTCGTGTTCGGGCGGTCGCCCACGGCGGTCGTGCCGTCCGGGGCGTCGAACACCACCAGCGACGGAATCAGTTTGCTCCGCTTCATGGTGAAGTAGATGCTCCGCCGCGGGCTTTCTTCGCTTAACGTCCCCGCACCGTACATCGTCGTGTTGAGCCGCCCGCCGACCGCGAGGATGCTGTCGCGGATCACTTCGGCTTGGAGCCGGCGCACCGGTTGGCGCCACACGAACTTGTTCTCCGGGTCGGCCTTTGCCTTCGCTTCGTCGCGTGCGGAGCTTTGCTGGTACGCGGCGCTCGTCACGATCAGCTTGTGAATCGGCTTCAGCTTCCAGCCGTTGCGGATTAACTCGGCCGCGAGGTAGTCGAGCAACTCCGGGTGGCTTGGCGCCTCGCCGCGGATGCCGAAGTCGCTCGTGGTTGCCACCAACCCGCGCCCGAAGTGCTGCGCCCAGAGTCGGTTCACGATGACGCGTGCGACGAGGTGCCCGGCCCCGCCGTCGGTGTCGGTCATCCAGTTCGCGAACGCGGTGCGCTGGTAGCTGAGGCGCGATCCGGCGGGCGCGGGCTTCACCCACTTCGACTGCGCCTCCGCGTCCGGCATGAGCGTTTGCAGGAACGCGACCGACGCGACGCCCGACTTCTGCGCCGCGTCGCCGCGCCGCAGGAAGTGCGTTTCTTTGAGGAACTCCGCTTCGGCCTGCGTGTGCAACTTGACCGCGGGCAAGCCCTCGCTGGCGACGAGAGCCTTCACCTTGTTCGGCTTGGGCGCGGTCGCGAAGTGATCGCGCTCCGCTTTTTGCAACTTCTGGAACTCCGCGTCCTGCGGCGCGTACCACCTGAGCAGCACGGTCACTTGTTCCGGCGTGCGCTTGTCGGCCGGAAGTGCGAGCGCGGCGCGCACGGCCTCCGCGGTCGCGGTGCCGGTCAGTTCCGGCTTCTCGCTTCCACTTACGCTGAACCGCGGGCGACCAATGCCGTGCCCGGTGTTGTTATTGAAGGACAGCGTCACGGTGAGCTTCGTGCCGCCCGCGAACCCGACCGGCTTCTCGAACGCGAACGCCGCCGCGTGATCCTTCCCGATCTGCGGGTCGATGGCCCACGCGGTCGTCACGCTCTCGTCGATCGCGGCCGAAACGCCCAACCCCTTTTGCTCGAACGTGGCGCGGGCGTTGGTCAGCTTCACGCGCACCGCCGGCAGCGATTCCTTGTTATTGACCGCTTCCGCCAGCACGCGAATGTCCGACAGCGCGAAGTTACCGTTCGCGGCGCGCCCCGGCCCGGATTTCACGAACGACGCGTGCGCCAGCGCTTCGAGCCGCAGCGACTTGATCTCCTGCAAGTCGGTGAGCAACTCGAACGTGAGCGTTTCGGTGGTCGGGTTCTTGCCGGACAGCAGCACGCTGCCGTCGGGCTGCGCGGTGAGCGTCGCGCCGCCGGCGGACTTGCTCGCGGTGATGCGCGGCAGCACCCACCCGTCCGCGGGCAGCGGCTTGCCGGCGCGATCCTTTTCCCAGGCCGCGAACTTTGCCGGCAGTTGCTCCTTCTCGAACTTCGTTAGCGCTTCAGTGAACCGCATGTGTTCGATGTCGAACGCGGTCTTCGCCTTCGCGTAGCCTTGCGGGTCGAGGTCGAGTTCCACCTCCGTGCGGACGACCGTGGTGAACGCCGCGAGCATCCGGTAGTAGTCGCGCGCCGGGATCGCGTCGAACTTGTGGTCGTGGCAGCGAGCGCAACCGACGGTGAGGCCGAGGAACGTGGTGCCGACGTTCGCGAGCATGTCGTCCATCTCGTCGTACCGGTGCTTCTCGGCTTCGTTCTTGGTGATCTGCGTGCTGTGAACGCCGGCCGCGAGGTAGCCCGTCGCCATCACCGCCAGCGGCTCGGTCGGCGCGATCTCGTCGCCCGCGAGTTGCCATTTCGCGAACGTATCAAAGGGCAAATCCTGATTGATCGCCTTGATGACGAAGTCGCGGTAGTGGTACGCGGTGGGCCGGTCGTAGTCGTGCTCGAAGCCGTGGCTCTCGGCGAACCGCACGAGGTCGAGCCAGTGGCGTGCTTGCTTCTCCCCGAAGTGTTGCGACGCGAGTAGCGAATCAATCACCTTGTCGTAGGCGCCGGGGGTTTCGTCCTTGAGGAAGGCATCGACCTGTTCAGGCGTCGGCGGCAGCCCGATGAGGCCGAGGTACGCGCGGCGGATCAGCGTGCGCTTGTCGGCCGCGGGGTTGGGCTTGAGGTTGGCCTTGTCGAGCTTGTCGAGGAGGAAGGCGTCGATGGGGTTCGCGCTCGCCTTCGGAGGCTGCACCTTCAAGAGGGGTTGATACGCCCAGTGTTTCTTCCCCTCTGCGGGCGTGACCTTCTTCGTCCACGCGGTCTCGTCGATCGCTATGAAGGGCTTGTCGTAGGGCGCACCGAGGTCGATCCACTCGGCGATCTTGGCGATGTCCGCGTCCGCGAGCTTCGCCCGCTCGTGGGGCATATGCGGCTCTTTCTGGTGAGCCGTCAGTTGGTACAGCAGGCTCTTCTTCGCATTCCCGCTGACGATCGCGGGGCCGCGCTCGCCGCCCTTCAGAAGCAAATCGCGGGTGTTCATGTCGAGCGCGCCTTCGACGCGCTCCCCGCTGTGGCACTTCAGGCACTTCGCCTGAAGCACGGCGCGCACGCTCGTCTTGAACAACTCCGTCCCCTTCGCCACCTTCGCGACGTGATCGGGATCGACCTTATCTTTGGGTTGCTGTGCTTCGGGCGAGCCGGGAGCGTAAGCGACCGGAGCGAGAAGCAACGCGAACAGCACAACGCGGGAAAGAGAGCGCATCGGCGGGAACCTCGTCAGGCGGATACTAACGAGGGTATCAGCCCGCGACCGCGAAGGGAAGCGGCGCGAGCATTCGATGAGCAAAACCTTACATCCGGTCACGGAAGCTGTGCATGCGCTCGTAGCCGGCGCGGGCGGAGCCGTGGATGTCGTCCCAGTGCGGATCGTCCTGTTTGGGCTGGGCTTCCCACTTCGCCCGAAGTTCCGGCTCCACCTCGTCGAACGTTTCGTTCGGGTGGTCGAACTCGGCCTTCAGCCCGAACCGGTACGCCTCGGCCGCGTGTTCGTCGCTCACCTCCTGCGTGTGCTTGCGCTCGGCCAGCCACTCGCGAATCCAGTTGTCCTCGGTAGTAGGGTCGATCAGTTCGCCCACGCCCTTCCCCGCGAGGCCGCCGGCCACGGCCCCGTCGATGGTGCCGAGGATCACGCCGGGCGGGCCGAGGAGCAGGCCGATGGCGGCGCCGGTCGCGGCCCCGCCGACCGCGGCGCCGACGCCGGCTTCGATCGGGTGCGAGCCGGGCGTGTTCGTGATCGGGTCCGGGTTCCGCGGCCCGTAGGGCGGCAGATCGACGGACTTCTTGTCGTCGTTCTTGGTCTCGGTGCTCATGAGTGGTTCCTTGTTGGGTTGAGCCGCTTGCGGCTTCGTAAGTCGCGGCTTCGCGAGTCTTGCGAAGCCGCTCGCGGCGAAAATTACGTCGTCTTCAGCTTCAGTCCCTCGACGGCCGGGCCGTGTTACACCTCGCCGGTGCAGGAAAAGCGCGAGCCGTGGCACGGGCAGTCCCACGTCTTCTCGCCGTGGTTCCACTGCACGATGCCGCCCAGGTGCGGGCACACCGCGGTCATCTCGTGAACCTGCCCCTTGTCGTCCTTGTACACCGCGGTCTTGCTCAATCCGTCGCGGACCACCGCGCCGTGGCCTTTTGGGATGTCCGCGGCGGACGCCACCTCGCTGCCGGTGAGCCAGTCGGTGTACTGAGCCGCCAAGTTCGCGTTCTCCTCGATCAGCGTCTTGAGCGCGCCGGGCATCCAGCGCGACGGCGAGTACAACCCCGCGAACGGGTTCGTCCGACCGAGGATCAGGTCGGCCACGAGCCGAGCGCCGAGAGTGCCGTGCGTCATGCCCGTGCCCGAATCGCCGGTGATGACGTACAGGTTGTCGCGCCAGCCCGGCGCGAGGCCGATCCGCCCCAACCCGTCGGGCGTCTCGAACACCTGCCCGGACCAGTGGTGCCGCACCGGGCCGGCGTCGGGGAAGCTCGCCCGCGTCCACGCCTCCAGCGCGGCCCAGCGCTCCTTCTGATCCTGCGCCTGCCCGGTCTTATGATCTTCGCCGCCGACGATGAGGTATTCGGTGCCGGTGCCGTGCGCGGTACGCACGTAGTGGTACGGGTCTTCAGTGTCCCAGAAGAGGCCAGGCGGCACGTACCCCGGCGGCACTTCGAGCGCGATTGCGTAGGTGTTGTACGCGGCGAGTTTGAAGTGCAGCGTCAGCCCCGCGTCGAACGGCGAACCGGTGGCGATCACGATTGCGTCGGCGGTAACCGTGTGGCCGGACTTCGTGTGCGCGACGCACGGCGAGCCGTTCTCCATCTTCACCACCTGCGTGTCGGTGTGGATCACGCCCCCCTTCTTGCGGATCAGCCCGACGATGTCGCCCAGGTACTTGAGCGGGTGGAACTGGCCGTTGTCGCGGAAACGCAGCGCCGGGCCGACCGCGCCGGCCGGGAACGGTACGCGGTCCACGCGCTCGAACATCAGCCCGAGGCGCGTCAGCGCGAGCATCTCCTCGCGAACCGCCTCCGGGCCGTCGGAACCGGGGAACAGGTAGCCGTCGAGGCGCTTGAAGTCGCACGCGATGCCTTCGCGGCGCACGATCTCCTCAATCAGGTCGATCGCGGAACGATGGCTTTTGGCCGCGAGCTTCGCCGCCTCGTCGCCGCGGATCGACGCGACGCGCGCGAACCGGTCGTCGAGTACCCAGGCGAGGTGCGCGGTGGTGTATTCGGTTTCGCCGCCGGCGACGGCGGGTTTGGCGTCGAGGACGACGACCGACTTGCCTTCGGACGCGAGCAGGTACGCGGTGGTGAGGCCGGCGATACCGCCACCGATCACGCACACTTCGTAGCGGGTCTTACCGGCGAGCGGCGCGGCGGCCCGAACCGGGTCGTCAGTGGACCAAACGGAACTTGTGGTGTTGGTCATGGGTGCTGCTGGTGGTAGAGCGGGCGGACGCGGACGGAAGTGGGATGCCGCAACCTCTGTGCCGAACGCGAATGTGTTCGTAGTGATCCGCTTTAGCGGGTCACTACGAACAGGTCTGACGAGTTGCCTTCCCACTTACGAGACCGCGACTTCCCGCCGCGTCCCGACCATACGGGGGCGAGCGACCGGGATGAGTCGGAACGCGTGACCGCACCCGACCATCGCGCCGATGATCGACGCCGCCATCGACAGCATAATGCCGACCAGCGCCGCCCACGACGCCCCGACCGCGGCCTTCTGCGCCTGGTCGATCCGCTGTTGGGCGGCGGCCGGGTCGTTCTTCAGCTCTTCCTGGGTCTGAGCAGCCTTTTGTTCGGCGGTCGCCATCCCCGCGTCGATGCGCTGCTGGATGGCCGGGTTCTGCTGCCCGATCATCGACCCGCCGACGATGGCGAAGTACCCCGCCCGCGCGCCCATGCCGACGATCGCGAGCGAGAACCCGACCACCAGCGCCCACGTCAGAATCCCGTACAGGACGGATTCCCGCTCACTCTCCCCGGCGGTCAGTTGGGTGCTCACCCACCCGCCGGCGAACAGCGACAGGATGATGCTCACGAGCGCGGCGATGAGCGCCGCGGTGCCGACCGTGTTGGCCCGCACGCCGGCTTCCGCGACCGTCAGCCCGAGGGCCGCGAAGAACAGCGTCAGGACGAGGTTGACCGCGACCGCGACGACCGCCCCGGCGACGATCGCGGGCCACGAGATGCGGCTCCGCACGCCGGCCACGTCTTCCATCTTTACAGGTTCCGTCGATGCAACGATAACGGCCACGTAGTCTCTCCTATGGAGTTTTTGAGTCATCAAACCGGTACGCGAAGTGCGCGCCTCGGCGCCAACACTTGCACGACCCGTGCCGCCGGTGCGACCGGTCGCGGAATTGGTCGCGCCGCCGGTATGCGATTCGCACGGCATCCGCGCCGACTGTTGGCTGCGGAGTGTTCATTGAGGGGGTTTCATGCGCGTGTGGCCGGGGCGCCCGTACCCGCTGGGTTCGACGTGGGATGGGGTGGGGGTGAACTTCGCCGTCTTCAGCGAGAATGCGACCGCCATCGAACTGTGCCTGTTCGACGGGCCGGCGTTAGTGGAAACCCGCGTCCCGCTGCAAGAGCGCACGGATCAGGTGTTCCACTGCTACCTGCCCGACGCGCTGCCGGGCCAGTTCTACGGGTTCCGCGCGACCGGCCCTTACGAGCCGGAGAAAGGCCACCGGTTCAACCCGCACAAGCTCCTGTTCGATCCCTCGCGAAGGCCGTGGGCCGCGAACTCACGTGGCACGACGCGCTCTTCGGTTACACCATCGGGCAAGACGACGCGACGTTCGACACGCGCGACAGTTCCGCGTTCGCGCCGCTCGCGGCCGTCGCGGACCCGGCGTTCACGTGGGGCAACGACCGCCGGCCCGCACGCCCGTGGCATGAGACGCTCATCTACGAACTGCACGTCAAGGGCTTCACCCAGCGGATGCCGGACGTGCCGGACCGCATTCGCGGCACTTACGCGGGCATCGGTTCGGCGGCCGCACTCGACCACCTGAAGAAACTCAACGTGACCGCCGTGGAACTGCTCCCGGCGCATTACCGCGTGGGCGACCGGCAGTTGATGGAAAAAGGGCTATCGAACTACTGGGGTTACAACACGCTCGGCTTCTTCGCGCCGGACCCGCGGTTCAGCACGAACCCGCGCGACCCGAACGCGGCCGTGCGCGAGTTCAAGAGCATGGTCCGCTCGCTGCACGCGGCCGGCATCGAGGTGATTCTCGACGTGGTGTACAACCACACCGCCGAAGGCAACCAGATGGGGCCGACGCTCTCGCTCCGCGGGCTGGACAACGCGAGTTATTACTTCCTGTCGCCGGAGAGTCAGCGCCACTACATGGACTTCACCGGGTGCGGGAACAGCCCGAACATGCGCCACCCGCGCGTCCTGCAACTCGTCATGGACAGCCTCCGGTATTGGGTCGAAGACATGCACGTGGACGGGTTCCGCTTCGACCTGGCCCCGACGCTCGCGCGCGAACTCGCGGAAGTGGACAAGCTCGGCTCGTTCTTCGACATCATTCACCAAGACCCGGTGCTGTCGCGGGTGAAGCTGATCGCGGAGCCGTGGGACATCGGCCCCGGCGGGTACATGGTGGGCAGCTTCCCGGTGGGGTGGACCGAGTGGAACGGCGAGTACCGCGACGCCGTCCGCGGGTTCTGGTCGGGCAAGGACGTTCCGACGAGTCTTCTCGCGCACCGGCTGACCGGTTCCGGCGACCTGTACGAGCGCACCGGCCGGCGCCCCTACGCGAGCATCAACTTCGTCACCTGCCACGACGGGTTCACGCTGCGCGACCTCGTCAGTTACGAGCAAAAGCACAACCTGGCGAACGGCGAAGAGAACCGCGACGGCCACAACGACAACCGCAACTGGAACTGCGGCGTCGAAGGGCCGTCCGACGACCCGAAGGTCAACGCCCGGCGCGCGCGCCAGCGGCGGAACATGTTCGCGACGCTGCTGCTTTCGCAGGGCGTGCCGATGATTCTGGGCGGCGACGAACTCGGCCAGACGCACCGCGGGAACAACAACGCCTACTGCCAGGAAAACGGGCTAACGTGGCTCGACTGGGACGCGGCGGACCGCGACTTCTTGACGTTCGCGCGAGCGGTGGCGCAAATCTGGCGCAACCAGCCCGTTCTCTAGCGGCGGACGTTCTTCCAGGGGCGTCCGATCCGCGGCGAAGGTGTGGCGGACGTGTCGTGGTTCAAGCCCAACGGCCACGAGTGGACCGACGCGGAGTGGGAGCAGCCGCACAAGTGCCTCGGGATGCGACTCGCCGGCGACCTGATTCGCGAATCGAATGAGCGCGGCGAACCGATTAACGGCGACACGCTTCTCGTGCTGATGAACGCCGGCACGAAGGCGGTCCGGTTTTCGCTCCCCGCGACCAACCCCGAATGCGTGTGGGAACTGATGTTCGACACGGCGGACGACCACACCCCGGCCGCGACGCACGCGGGCGGGTCGAAGTACGAGATGAAGGATCACACGCTGGTGGTGTTCCGCACGCGACCAGAGAAAGCGCCGCCGGCGGAGGTGGCCGCGCTGCACCGGGCCGCCCGGCGCGTGTAAGGCTGGTCGGTATTATCTCAGTTTGAATTGTTGTGCAGGCGTCCCGCCTGCTTCTGAACGGCATTACGGTTGTTGGGATGCCTCGGAAGGCTCACGCCGCTCGCCTTCAGACAACATCTTCACTTCGCCCCTCTCCGATACCGGTCGGGGTCCGCTTGCGTCGCCGAACCGCAGCGCGACCCACGGCTTGCCCACCTTGCGGAACTCCAGCATCTCTGGATGCCGCTCAACGAACGCCGCCATCTTCTCGGGATCCCACGTCACGCGACCGGCGTTGTACGTCGCGGTAATACCGGCCAAACGTGTCACGCTGCGCCCCAGCCGGAGTACGAATTCGCGCGCCGCCTGTTCCGCGCCGGTCGCGCATTAGTTTGCGCCCTGAAGTTGCTCCGCGAACGCCGCGTCCACCGCGGCGAGTTGCTCGTGCACCGCGGTCAACACTTCGACGCGGGCCGCGAGGTATTCCGCTTCGACCGTGGCGGCGTGCTGCCGCGCGTCGCGCAGCGCCACGAACGTGCGCGCGACCAGACCGCCGAGCGCGCGCCACTGTGCCACCTTGGCCCACACCTTCTCGAAGTCCGTCTGCGGTTCGCGCCCACCGCGCGCGACAAGGAGAAACTGCTCCTGGCTCGGAGTGGTCGGCTCCAGTGTTCCCGACACGAGCGCGTCCATCCATCGACCGTACTTGCGAAGCAGGTCGCACTCCGCGGCGGTGAAGTCGTCGCCCGGCGGGATGATGAAGTCGTGCTTCGCGAGGTGTGCGGCGTGGCCGTTGGGGTGCGACATGGGCGGCTCCGGGTGAGGCAAACTCGTGACGTATGAGCGACCGTTACGTTGCACGCTACCACACCCGTTCCGCGACCGCAACAGCCCAGACGCTTACAATACCCTGGCCCGCACCCGGAGCCTCAATGTTGCTCGCAGGTCTGCGCACGCGCGACCGCATCCCCGAACTCATGGACGACCCGGCCATCGACCCGGCCGCGCACCGGCACGCGCTCGCCGGGCTGGCGCGCCTGAACCGGTTCAGCAACAGCGTCGGCGTGCTGTGGCCCGCGATCGCGAAACTGTCTCGGCAACTTCAGCGAACCGTAAAAGTGCTCGACGTGGCGACCGGCAGCGGCGACGTGCCGCGCAAACTGCTTGCCCGCGCGACTCTCGCCGGCGTTTCGCTCGAAGTGTCTGGGTGCGACCTGAGCGCGACCGCGATCGAAGAGGCTTCGCGGCAGCAATCCGGCGTGCGGTTCTTCGTTCACGACGCGCTCCACGACCGCCTGCCGACCGGCTTCGACGTGGTCACGTGTTCGCTGTTCCTCCACCACCTGAGCGAAGACGAAGCGGTCGCGCTCTTCGCGAACATGGAGAACGCGGCCGGCCGGATGATTTTGGTGAACGACCTCGTGCGCTCGCGGTTCAACTACTGTGCGGTGTGGTTCGCGTGCCGCGTACTGACGCGCTCGCGGGTGGTGTGGTTCGACGGCCCCGCGTCCGTGCGCTCGGCGTTCACGCCGGCCGAGGCGCTCGCGATTGCCTCGCGCGCGGGACTTTCCGGCGCGACCGTGAAGAGCAAGTTCCCTTCGCGATTCCTGCTTACGTGGAGCCGCGCATGACGTGGGACGCGGTGGTGATCGGGGCCGGTCCCGCGGGCGCGGTCGCGGCGCGCGAACTCGCGCGCCTGGGGTGTTCCGTGCTGCTGGTAGACAAGGCGCACTTCCCGCGACCGAAGGTGTGCGGGTGCTGCGTGAACGGTTCCGCGGTCGCGTCACTCCGGCGCCTCGGCCTCGGTCACGTTCTTGCGAACGGCGTGCCCCTGCGCGACGTGCGCATCGGCGCCGGTCGGCGCGCGGCGACCGTGAAACTACCCGGCGGCGTGTCGCTGTCGCGCGAAGCGTTCGACCTGGCGCTCGTGCGCGAAGCCGTGAAAGCCGGCGTCGAGTTGCGCGAGGGCGTGACCGCGAAACTCGGCGAATCGGACGCGGTTACGCCCGAAATCTTTGTGGGTCACGAGCGTGTTCGCGCGAAGGTCGTCATCGTCGCGACTGGCCTCGGCGGGTCCGACGCGGCGCCCGACGCCGGCTCTCGCATCGGCGCGGGCGTCGTCGTTCCAGCCGACGCGGTGCCCGCACACTTCACCCCCGGAACAATCTTCATGGCGACCGGTTTCGGCGGATACGTCGGCCTCGTGCGCGTCGAAGACGGGCGCCTCGATGTGGCCGCCGCGTTCGATGTCGGGTTCGTCAAAGCGCAAGGCGGACTGGGCCCCGCGGCGGAAACCGTTCTCGGCGAAGTCGGCTGGCCGCGACCGCCCAAACTCGCGGAGTTGCCGTGGAAAGGAACCCCGGCGCTGACGCGGCACGCTCGGCACCTGGCCGGCGAGCGGTGGTTCGCCATCGGCGACGCGGCCGGCTATGTTGAGCCGTTCACCGGCGAGGGCATGGCGTGGGCCATCGCCTCCGCCGCGGCGGTAGCACCGATCGCGGCACGCGCTGTGCAACAGTGGCACGCTTCGCACGTTCGCGAGTGGGAACGCGCTCACGCACGCGCGATCGGAACGCGACAGCGGGTGTGCCGCGTCGTGTCGCGTGTGCTGCGCTCGCCAAGACTCACGACAGTTGTAGTTCGCGCGCTGTCCGCGCTGCCGATACTGTCGCGCCCGGTGGTCGCGTCACTCAACCGCCGAGGAACTCCCGCATGAGCTTCGCGATTCACGGCCTCGGCATCGCGCACCCGCCGGACGCCGTGACCGCCGCGCAGGGACTCGGCCTCGCGCGCGCTCTCGCGGGGCCGGACGTGCGCACCTCGACGTGGCTCGGCCCGATCTACGCGAGCAGCGGCGCCGCGTCGCGCTTCCAGGTGATCGGCGGGCCGGTCGTCAACGACGTGCTGGACGGCACCGCGCACAGCGGTTCGCCGTTCCTGCCGACATCCGCGAACGACGGCGTCGGCCCGACCACCGGCGAGCGGATGGAGATTTACGCGAAGCAAGCCGGGCCGCTCGCGCTGCGGGCGTCGGCGTCCGCGCTGGCCGAAGCCGGCTTCAGCCCGGAGACGATCACGCACCTGGTGACGGTGTCGTGTACCGGGTTCGCGGCGCCGGGTGTGGACTTCGCACTCATTACGGGGTTGGGACTGAAGCCGACCGTGGCGCGCACGCACGTCGGGTTCATGGGCTGTCACGGCGCGCTGAACGGGCTGCGCGTGGCGAACGCGTTCGCGAGTTCCGACCCAACCGCGCGCGTGCTAGTGTGCGCGGTGGAACTGAGCAGCCTCCACTACTACTACGGCAGCGCCGCGGACAAGCTCATCGCCAACGCGATCTTCGCCGACGGCGCCGCGGCTGTTGTGGGCTGCGCGAGCGAAGAGAAGAAACAGGGGGCTTACGCCCCCCGCTCGCCCTGGAGTCTGGCCTCTTCCGGGTCGTGTCTCATCCCCAACTCCGCCGCCGACATGAGCTGGACCGTGGGCGACCACGGGTTCGCGATGACGCTGTCGCGCCGCGTGCCTTCGTTAATCGCACAGCACCTGAAGCCGTGGCTCGAGGCGTGGCTCGGTGACAACGGGCTGTCACTCGCCGACGTGCGCAGCTGGGCAATCCACCCCGGCGGGCCGAAGATCGTGTCCGCGGTCGAAGAGTCGCTCGCGCTCTCGGTTGAAGCCCTCGCGCCGTCGCGCGGCGTGTTCGCGGAGTACGGCAACATGTCCAGCCCGACCGTGCTGTTCATCCTGCGGCGGTTGCGCGAAGCGAACGCGCCCGGGCCGTGCGTCGCGCTCGGGTTCGGGCCGGGACTTGTGGCGGAAGCCGCGCTGTTTATGTAGGACAGCGCTGCCAGCCTGTCATCTTGGTCGTACCGAGACGGGCTGGTAGTCTGTCCTACGAGAGGCACACATGAACAGCGACATCTCCCGCCGCGCGCTGCTCGCCGGCGCCGCCGGAGGGCTGGCGATGACCGCGACCGAATGCGCCGCAACTCCGGTCGCTGACGCTCCCGGCTCGCCCCAGCATAAATTCCGCTTCTGCCTGAACACCAGCACCGTGCGCGACAAGGACGGGAAATCGCGCCCGATCACCGACCTCATCGACATCGCGTCGAAAGCCGGGTACGACGCCTTCGAGCCGTGGACCTCCGAGATCGACGCCTACCTCAAGGGCGGCGGCACGCTCAAGGAACTCCGCAAGCGGATCACCGACGCCAACCTCCAGGTGCCCGATGTGATCGGGTTCGCGGAGTGGATCGTCGAGGACGCCGACCGCCGCAAGAAGGGCTTGGAGCAGGCGAAGCGGGACATGGAGTGGGCCGCGGAGATCGGCTGCCCCCACATCGCGGCGCCGCCCGTCGGCGCGACCGGCGGCATGAGCAAGCGCGACGACCCGAAGTTCACACAGCCCATCGTTGACCTCGTCGCCGCGGCCGACCGCTATCACGCGCTCATGGAAGTCGGCGCGAAGATGAACGTCACACCCATCGTCGAGCTGTGGGGCTTCTCGAAGACGCTGCGGCGGTTGGGCGAGGCGCTGCTCGTGGCGGTCGAGAGCGGCAGTTCGCGCGGGTGCGTGCTGCCGGACGTGTACCACCTCTACAAGGGCGGCTCCGACTTCGCCGGCTTGCCGCTGCTGTCCGCGTCGGCGATCGGCATCTTCCATGTGAACGATTACCCGAAGATCGAGCGCGACAAGATCAACGACGCGGACCGCGTGTACCCCGGCGACGGCATCGCGCCGTT
>CANLGS010000029.1 GCA_947490035.1 Gemmataceae bacterium | reverse complement strand
CGCGAGCACGCGCGCCGCGACGAACACGACGACCGCCCACGCGATCACGACCGCGTCGAAGACGGAGGGCGCGAAGCCGGGCAGCGTGCCGGTATCGAGGTCGAAGCCGTAGGCGGTCTGCTGCTGGTCGGCGTACTTGCGGAACGCGACCCGCTGCTTGTAGCCCTCTTCCCAGTCCTTTTTGGCGTCGTCGCGTCGGGCGCGGGCGGCTTCGGCGAGCTTCAGCGCGGCGTTGCGGAGAGCGTCGTAATCGCCGGTGAGTACCGGGCGCAGTTCGCTGACGAGCGTGGTCGGGTTCTGGAACTGACCGATGGACGGCCCCTGCGGGCGCGGCGGTGCGATGAGATTGATTTCCCAGTCGGCGGCTTCCTTGCGTGCCTGCTGTTCGTACCACTCGTAGCGCAGTTTGGCGAGCCTCTCCGGTGCGGCGGCGTCCGCCTTGTCCGCGCGGGCGGTGCCGCTGAACGCGACCGCGACGAGCGCGGCGGCGTAGAAAAGAGCGCGACCGCGCGGCCGGGGGTTGGGTTCGGCCATAAGGGTCCGTGAGACAGGGGCAATAGTGCAGAGATTAACGTAAGGGGAGGTTCTGGCGTTCGCAAGTTATTTCGCGGGCGCGAACCGGCCCGTTTCACGCCCGCGCGGACAGCGGGAGTCATAAGCTGGTAGGCTGTGTGGTGTTCGATTGGAGTGGCGGGAAGAAGACCCGGACGAACCGGGTCTGCCGTTGGGCCACGACAACGACTTCGCGAGGCGGGTATGGCAACGACCCTCACCGAATACCTGAAGGACAACCCGCCGGGCGAGTTCCGGTCGGTGCCCCATTATTTCCCCTCGGGCGATTTCCTGACCTACTTCGTCTCCGACGAACCGTGTGTCGCGAAACGCATCGACGACGTGGTGACAGTCTACCTCGCGTGCGGGACCGAGCGGTTGGTCGGCTGCAAGGTCAAGGGTGTGAAACACATTCTCCGAACGGCCGGTGAGTTCCGTGTCGCGGTC
This sequence comes from Gemmataceae bacterium, assembly GCA_947490035.1. Taxonomy (GTDB): domain Bacteria; phylum Planctomycetota; class Planctomycetia; order Gemmatales; family Gemmataceae; genus Gemmata. The sequence continues at coordinate 13,136 of CANLGS010000029.1, read as the reverse complement.
GAAGACGGCAGCGTGCGACTCGGCTTCTTCTTCTTCGTCTCAGCGAGTCCCGACCGCGCCGGCGTGGATCGCCGGTGGTTCGAGTTGCTAAAGCCGTTCGCGGACGTTCGCATCCCGCGCGAAGCGTTTGAACCCATCGCGTGCGCGTGACCTCGCGCTACCCACTCGCCGCCCGCGTCAGGCGGTCGCGCACCGCCGCCCACTCCGGCGTGTCCGGCGGCATCTCGATCACGATGCGGTCGTATCGCCCGTCGTCCAGTTCGTGTAGCAGCGCGTACAGGTCGGCCGCGTACTCGTCCGGGTCGTCCGAGATGAACTTGTAGTCGTAAATCAGGTCGTAGCCGAGCGAGATCACGCGAAGCCCCGCGTCCCTCAGCCGTCCGTGGGCGTCGTCCGCGTCTTCCGCCAGCACCAGCGGCGTTCGCGGGCTGTAGTGCTTCGCCATCTGGCCCGGCGCGCGCGCGACGCCCTCGCCGGTCGCGCCAATCTCCACCCTTCCACACACCTCCTCAAGCATCGGCACACTGATGAGGCCGGGGCGTAACACGCGCACCGCTTCGCCCGTCACATCAACGACGGTCGATTCGAGGCCGCCGGAACACGCGCCGCCGTCCAACAGAAGGTCGATTCGGCCGTTCAGACCTTTGAGGACGTGTTCGGCGCGCGTGGGCGAAAGCTCCGTGCTGCGGTTCGCGCTCGGCGCCGCCAGCGGCACGCCCGCCGCGCGAATGAGAAATCGCGCGACTTCGTGATTCGGACACCGCACCGCCACTGTGTCGCCACTTGCGGTTACAATGTCGGGTACGCAATCGCGCTTCGGAACGACGATCGTCAGCGGCCCCGGCCAGAAGCTAGCGGCGAGTTTCGCGGCGGTCTCCGGCCACGCGCCCGCGACGTTTAAGACTTCGGACACGTCAGCAACGTGAACGATCAGCGGGTTCGTCGCGGGTCGGCCCTTCGCTTCAAAGATGCGCGACACCGCGCCGGCGCTCAACGCGTTCGCGCCCAGGCCGTATACGGTTTCGGTCGGGAACGCGACCAGACCGCCGGCGCGGACGACCTCCGCGGCGCGGCGGATCACGTCCGGTTCGGGGTTCGCGGGATCGACTTTCAGGACGACCGTTTCCAAGGCGCAGTTTCCCCCTTCTCGTTGTGATACAACACCATGGTACGCACCAACGACAGCCCACGCACCGGCGCCACCAGGCGAGGAGAGGCCACCGCCATGCCCGATCACCCGGCCGCCGGCGCGGTACCTGCACCGACCGCCGAGCAGAAGCGCATCGCCCTCCAGAGTTTCACCAAAGCGAAAGAGCTGCTCGCCGACGGCGGGTTCGACTACGCCCTTCAACTGCTGCTCACCGCGTGCCGGATCGACCCGGCCAACCTCTACTACCGCAAGCAGCTCCGCGACACCCAGAAGGCCAAGTACGGGAACAACCTGCGCGGCAGCCGGTTCGCGTTCTTCACCACGCCGCGGTGGAAGGCCAAGTTGCGCGTCGCCAAGCGCAACCGCGACTACCTGAAGGCGCTGGAGTACGGCGAACAGGTGTTGTGCCGCAACCCGTGGGACCAGGGCGCGCAGATGGACATGGCCGAGGCGTTCGACGCGCTCGGGCTGTCCGACCTCGCGGTGTACACGCTCGACCAGGCGCGCCAGAAGTACCCCAAGGACGCGACCCTCAACCGCGCGCTGGCGCGCCAGTTCGAGAAGCGCGGCGACTTCCAGAAGGCGATGGTGCTGTGGCAGATGGTCCGCGACACCAACCCGACCGACGTGGAGGCGCAGCACAAGGCGAACGACCTGGCCGCGAATTCCGTCATCCAGAAGGGCGGGTACGAGGAGACCGCGGCCGGCACGAAGGAATCGCCGATCATCGGACGGATCGAGGCGCGCGCGGCCGAGAAAGCGGACAAACTCACACGCGAGTCGGGGCCGCTCTTGACGCGCATCGCGGCCGACCCGACCGAGCCGTCGCTGTACCTGCAACTCGCGGCCGTGTACCGCCGCGGCGGGCAGGAGGATCGCGCCCGCGCCGTGCTTCAACAGGGGTTGGGGCCGACCGGTAACGCCTTCCAGATTCAACTGGAGTTGATGGAACTCGACCTCGCGCCGGTGCGCAAGAACCTCGAACACGCCGAGGCCCGGCTCCGCAAAATGAAGGAGAAGGCGCGGACCGCGCCAGACGACGACACCGCGACGACCACGCCCGCCGAGGAGATGACCGAAGCCGAACTCGCCGCGCTGCGGGCGAAGCTCGTGAAGGAAGTGAACGCACGCGAGATCGACCTGTTCCGCGTGAAGGCCGACCGGTACCCGAACGAACTGAACCACCGCATCGAACTCGGCACGCGGTTGCTCAAGGCCGACCGCGTGGACGAGGCCATCGCCGAGTTGCAACTCGCCCGCCGCGACGACCGGCTGAAGTGGCGGGCGGCGCTGCTGCTGGGCATGTGCTTCAAGAAGCGCAACAACTGGCGGCTGGCGCAGCGCAACTTCGAGGAAGGGCTGACCGGCGTGCCCGACACCGAAGAGGCGGTGAAGAAGGAATTGCTGTTCCAGCTCGCGACCGGCGCGGCCGAGAACGGCGACCTGCCCCGCGCCATCGACCTCGGCCACGAACTCGCGAACCTCGACTTCTCGTTCAAGAACATCGGCAAACTGCTCGACGAGTGGAACGATCGACTCCAGAGCGCTTGACCGGGCGAACCCCGGCCGCAAGGCCGGGGGTGCAAGCCCAACCCCCATCCACCCCCGGCCTTGCGGCCGGGGTTCGCCGCAATGCACACAATCCGCCTCGGTCCGCCGTGGGAAATCGCTGCGGTCGCGGGCGGCACGCGGCACGCGCGGAAGTTCGGGCGGCCGCGCACGCTCGGCACGACCGAGCGCGTGTGGCTCGTCTGCGCGCACGTCCCCGCGGGCGGTGAGGTTCAGGTGAACGCCGCGGTCGTCGGGAAACCGGACGCGCCCGGCCCGTTCGCGGTCGATGTCACTTCTCTGCTCCTGCCCCGCAACGAAGCGGTCTTCGTCGTCGCGTCCGAGTTGCCGCTCGGTGCCGTGGCGCTGGAAATTCGGACAGCGTGAGCGACCGCGAGCGAAGGTTTCGCGCCCCGTCGCAAATCGCGCGCGGGGAATCGCACGCGCGTCTGGTTGACCGCGCGAATCGTGAGCTAGGGTAGCGATAGCGAACACACATCGGCCGTTCCGACGCCCGCCGGCCCGACACAACCGGACCACGCGATGAACGAAGTCGAACTCCACCCGGTCCACGCCACGATCCCCGCGACCGACCGCGCCGACCGCGCGCCGACGGCGCCCGCGGTCCCGACCGTGAAGCCGAAGTTGGTCGTGCTGCGCGGGATGAAGGTCGGCGCCGAGTACCCGCTCTACGAGGGCAAGAACGTCCTCGGCCGGTTCGCCGACAAGCCGGTGGACATCGACCTCGTGAGCCAGGAGTCGGTCGAACAGATTTGGTGTTCGCGCCAGCACGCGACGCTCACGTTCGACAAGGGGGCCGTGGTCCTCGAAGACCTGAACAGCCTGAACGGGACGTGGCTCAACGGGGCGCGCGTCCGGGCCGGCCAGCCGCGCCCGGTGAAGCCCGGCGACGTGGTGCAGGTCGGCACCGTGCAGATGAAGTTGGTGATCGGGTAGGACAGGCCGCTGGCCTGTCATCGCGAGAGACAGGCCAGCGGCCTGTCCTACTTGGCGCCAATCTTCAGCGCGAGCCACACGCCGAGCAATCCGGCCGCGACCGAACCGAACACGTACACCACTGCCGTCCACGTTCGCCCTTCGCGCATCAGTTCCAGCGTCTCCAGGCTGAACGTCGAGAACGTGGTGAACCCGCCGCAGAAGCCGGTGCCGAGCAACAGCGACCAGTTCTTACGCGATGCGTCCGGGTAGTTCGCGAACAGCGCCGCGACCAGTCCCAGCACCACCGACCCAGACACGTTGATAGCGAACGTCGCCCACGGGAACGCCGTCGGGCCGTGCAGCGTGCGGACCATCGCGCCCAGCCAGTAGCGGGCGTTCGCGCCGGCCCCGCCGCCGACCGCGAGCAGCGCGACCGGGTGGAACGCGAACGCCAGGAACCACTCCCACATCACTTCGCCCCGCCGACCAGCGGCACGTCCTTCAGCGCGAACGGCACCCCCACCGGCTTCGCGTAGTTGCCCCAGAACACGAGCTTCGCGGGCACCGTCGGGCCGTCCTTCGCCGCGGACAGGTCCAGCCGCATCGCCAGGATGATCCGCCCCTGCCGGGTGCGGTCGGGGCTGTTGACCGCCTTCGCGAGCGACAAGTCGAACGCCTTGCCGCCGGCGTCGGTGACGCACAGCCCGTGAACGCTCTGGTTGCCGTTCGGCGTCAGTTTCACGTCGGGCAGCTCGTCGCTTGTCCGCACGGGATTCACCTTCAACGGGTCGTAGGTCAGCGTCACGCTCACGGTCCGCTTGCCGTCCGCGTCGGTGTTGAGCGTCGCCGTCGCCTCGGTGCCCGCCGGACCGGTGGCCGTCACTTCGTTCCTGGCGTTCAGCGCGATGACGACGAGCGGTTCCGGCGGCGACCGCACCAGCCCGTAAACGGAACCGGTCAGCTCGGTCGCGGCGTTCACGCCGGTCTTCAGTTTGACGAGCGCCTGGCGCGCGTTGGGGGTGAAGCTCAGATCGACCGCGGGGTTCACGATGGTCACGGTGCCGTCCGGGTGGCGGACCACAATCACGCCCCCGTTGCCGACGCGCTGCACCGGCGGCAGCGCGACCGGCTGCGTGAGGTCGGGGACGAGTACGCGGCCGGTGGTGTCGGTCGCTTTCGTCACCTTCACGTCGGCGGTGGCCTGCCATGAGAGCCGCGGCTCCGGCCACACCTGAAGCACGACGGCCGCGACGGTGTTTGAAGCCGCCGCTTTGGGCAACTCGAACGCCTCGATCAGCACCGCACCGTGAACGGACGCGGGCCGCTTCGGGCCGTCGCGGGCTTCGAGGATCACCGCGCTGCCGGGGTTCGCGGCCACGCGGAACGCCGCCGCGCCCTTCGGTGCCTGGCGCGGGGCGTAGGGCGTCGCGCCCGGTGCGAAGAACCCGCCGGCGCCGGCGACCTGGAGTTTGCCCGCGTCGCAGACTTTGACGACCGCGGACCAGAACGGCACCTTGCCCGTCGCGACGGTGACCTTCGTGCCCGCGAGTTGCTCCGGCTTCAACCCGCCGAGGACGACTTCGCACCCGGCTTGTTTGGAAAGCTCCGCGAGCACCGCGTCGAGCGGCGTGTCCGTCAGGTCGAGTTCGACGGTGGTGGGCGCGATCGCGCGCTCGTTGGAGACGCGGCGTTCGATGGTGCGAACGAGTTCTTTGGCGCGGTTGGCGACTTCGGCGTTCTCGGACTTGGTCGCGGCACGGACCTCGGCGAGCGCGAGGATGCCCAACTCGTCGAGGCGCCTGCTCGCGGCCTCGCGCTCGGCGAAGTCTTCGCTGCCGAGTTTCTCGACGAGTTGGGTGGCCTCGCGCGCGGTCGGCGGGGGCACCGGCGCGCCGACCGCGACCGCCGCGAGCAGAGCGGAAACAACGAGGGGTAGCGCGTACCGCATGGCGAACTCATCCGGAGGAAGCGAGGCGCCGACGCCTTCAGCCTACTCGAACGGGAGCGCCGCGGACAAGAGTTGATGAGACGATCCGGTTCAGGCGCGCGGTTCGGGGGACGCGACCGGTTCGCGCGCGGCCGGCGGCGCGAAGCTCGACGGCACGCGCACCGGGGCCGTGTAGCGGCACTCCTCCTGCTCGCGCAGCCCGTCGCAGCAGTGCAGTTCGCCGACGCCCGCGCACTCCGGGCACGGAACCCACGACCCGCTCAGTACGATCACGTGTTTGCCGTAGCACCGCGGGCAGAGCATCGGTTCCCTCTTGAACAAATGATCCGGCTGGGAGGGTGGGTTGTACCGCGCCGCGTGGGGCGTGTGCAATGGCCGTAGCGTGGGCGTAGCGCGCTTGCGCGGAGCGGCGTCGATACAACACCCGCGTGAGGTCGCGAACAGCAGCGGGAGGTTCGATGCTCGGTTCGGTGCCAGGACGGCTCGCCGCGATGATGTTCCTCCAGTACTTCGGGCTGGCGGCGCTGATCGTGCCGCTCACCCGCTACCTCCAGACCGCCGCCGGCGCCGGCGGGCTGGACTTCAAACCCACCCACGTCGGCTACATCTACGCCACGTTCTCCGTCGGCGCGATCGTCGCCCCGATGGTCGTCGGGCTGCTCGCCGACCGGTGGTTCGCAGTCGAGAAGGTGATCGCGGTCACGCACGCGGGGATGGCCGCGCTGATGGGCGGCGCGGCGGTGTGGTGCGACACCTACGACGGCACCACCGCGAACCCGAACGCCGCGGTGTGGCCGCTGTTCGCGCTCGTCCTCGGCTACGCCATCGGCACGCAGATCACGCTCACGCTCACGGTCGTCATCAGCTTCCGCAACCTGCCCGGCGCGGGCGGGGCGTTCTGGTACGTGCGGCTCGTCGGCACGTTCGGGTGGGTCGTCGCGGGCGTCGTGACGGGGTGGGCGATGAACCCGATCTCGCCGTACCCGCTGTACCTCGCGGCGGCGACATCGGGCGTACTCGCGGCGTTCGCACTGCTGCTGCCGCACACGCCGCCGAAGGGCCACGGGCGCCCGATCCGCGAGGTGATCGGGCTGCCCGCGGTCAAGATGTTCCGCGACCGCTCGTTCGTCGTGTTCGGCGGCGTGCTGCTGCTGTGCAACCTGATGAACCAGTTCTACGGACTGTTCGTCTCGCCTTACCTGAAAGACCTCGGCGTGGAACTGGACCTCGGCGCGTATGGAAAGCTCACGCCGGAGGTGATTCTGGCGCTGGCGCAGGTGTGCGAGATCGGGTGCATGGCCGCGACGCCGTGGTTGCTCCGCCGGTTCCAGCTCAAGCACCTGATGTTGATGGGTTTGGTCGGCCTGGTGCTGCGGAACGCGCTGCTGTACGCGGCGAACGTGCCGGGGATCGTGGCGGTGGGGCTGCCGATGCACGGGTGGGGGTACGCGTTCTACGGGCTGCTCGGCTCGTACTTCGTGGACCGCGAGGCGCCGCCGCACCTGCGGGCCGGGGCGCAGTCGCTGGTGACGTTCCTGGGCAGCGGCCCGGCCGTGCTGGTGGGGAACTTCCTGGCGGGCAACGTGGTGGAAGCGAACCGCGCCGGGACCGTGACGAACTGGTCGGCGGTGTGGCTGGTGCCGCTGGTGGGGTACGTGGTCGCGCTCGTGGTGTTCGCGGTACTGTTCCGCGAACCGACCGCGCCGGGAGAAGGGGACGGACACAGTGAGCGCTGAGGTGACCAGCCGCACGTTCGCGGGTGTTGGGTTGTGGATTTGATCTTGGGAAAGGAATAGCCGCGTTCTTGAGTGTGGTCCGCCGCTCCGCGGCGGTCTTCGCCTGGCTGTGTGCAATGCGAACCACAAAAGACCAAAGGCACCGCCGCGGAGCGGCGGACCACACTCCGGACCACATTACGTGCCCGGCGGTTGCCACGGCACATCGACACGCGCGTGCGACGGCGTCGCGGACGCCATCATCTGCTGGTACGCCTCCCGCGCGTACTCGCCCAACTGCGGCAGGTCCGTCAACTTCAACTGCGGGTACTCGCGGTAGAAACAGATGTCGTCCGGCAGCGGCGCCGTGGCGAACTCCGTTTCCGGCACCACCACCTTCGCCAGTTCCTTCAGGCGGTCGCCGTCCGGCCCCGGCGGGGCGCACAGCACCACCATCTCGTAGGGCCGCGGGTACACGTTCGGCGCCAGGTCCGGCTCGGCCTCCTCGAACGCCTCGCCCAACAACGGCTGCGCGCTCCCGTTCTCGGTGCGCGAGCGGAAGAACGCCGTCGCCGGGTCGGAGTGGTCGAGCCGCTCGTCGAGGAACTCGCGCGCCTTGTTCAGCAGCATCTCGCGGAACAGCGGCCCCTTCGCCAGCGGCTTCAGGCACACGTTCCCCAGCCCGCGGAACTTGCGCGTGATGTCCCGCTGAAGACCCTCGTCGAACGCCAGGAGGTCTTCCGGGGCGAGCGCCGCGAGGAACTGGTCGGCGGCCTCGTCCAGGTTCTTGCACCCGTCGGGCAGGATCAGTTTGCCCGGCGCGCCGTCCGCGCCGCGGCCGGCCATCGCGCCCAGCCCAGTGCCGCCCAGCCCGCCGTTCGCGTGGAACAGGCGCGCGTAGGTCGCGCGCACCTCATTGTTGAGGTCGGCCCGCACCGGCTCCAGCGCCTCCACCTGCCCCTTCAGCCGCTCGCCGATCTGCCGCACCGCCTCCTCCGCGCCCGGCAGCCGGTACTGCGGCACCTCCAGGAACGTCGCGGCCATCATCGAGACGTGCCCCTCGGTCTCCTTCACCATCGTCTCGAACCGGGCGATCATCGCGGCGTGCAGCGACCCCAACAGCGGGTCGTTCTCGCAGTCCGGCTTGCCGACCAGTTTGATTAACTGGTCGAGGACGCTGCACGCGGACGCGGCGTCCATCCGTCCGCCGGACGGCGTGCGGGTGCGCAGCGGGTCGATGAACGCGTCGAACACGCTCCGGCTCCTCGCGCAGCGCCGCGTGCGCGGCCCCACGAAGCGCCCCGACGACCGCCTCGAACGACAACTTCCGCTCGGCCCACTGTTCGGTCAGTCACATGGTGATGGGTTCGCGCAGGTGCCCCGCGTCCTTGCCGTTCCACCGCGCAAGCTGGCGCTGGGCGAACCGCCGGGTGGCGGCGGCGAGCACCTCCGGGCGCGGCCAGCTCAGGCGATACAGCCCGAACGTCTGGCACGTCGGCGCGTCGGCCGGGTACGCGTCGCGGTACACGTCGCGCCCCTCGTCGGCCACGCGCCCGGCCGGCGTGAGCAACTCGTGGTATAGCGCGCGGGCCGCGCCCGTGACCACCGGGCGCGACGCCCGCGGGTCGGTCCCCTTCGGCGGTCAGGAACGTCTCGATCTCCTGCCGGACGCGCTGCACGACGGTGCGGTAGTGGTCGAACAGCGCGAGCCGGCCGAACGCGCGCACGCCGGCGGCCGGGCCGGGGTTTCGCGGCAACTTGTACAGCGAGCCGGACGGCATCCACTGTTCGACCGGCGGCACCGCGTCCCGCTGCATGTAGTGCGTCGAGCGGTTCAGCCGGACGGGGATGACTTCGCGCGCGGTAAGCGTGCCGGGCGCCTCGGGCGCCGCGGCGCCCGTCTCCGGGTCGGTGTCGATGTACAGGATGCGCACGTTCGGCACACGCTCGGCCGAACCGTACCGCTCCGCGATCACCCGCTTGAGGTGTTCCGCGACCCGATACCCGGTGTGGCCGATGGCGACGACGAGCGCGGGGAACAGTGCGCCGTCGCCGGACTTCTCCGGCGGCGCGATGCCCGTGCTGCCCATCCGCCCGGTCTGGACGATGATGGGGCGGTTGAGCGTCTGCGCCGGGTTCGGCATGGTCGAAGCGCCGGGAGTGACGAACCTGGCGCTGGAGCCGGGCGAAACAAGTGAGGGTAGCGGCGTGACGTGGACGCCGTGACCGGGCTTCACGAGGGGCGGCAGATGATTCGGCGGCGGGGTGTACTCGCGCCCCGGCGCCGCGGGTGAAGCCCCGAGGCGGCCCGACCCGCCGGCCATGCGCGTGGCCTGGATCGAGTCAGTCAGCGCGTGCCCGGCCGGGTTCGGCATCGTGGGAATGCCGGACACAGGGATAGCGCGCGCCGGCCGCGCCGCGGGCCGCGCCGGTGTGACGGGCGGCGTCATCGGGGGCTGCGGCAGCCCGCTCGTCTTCAGCGCGCGGACCAGTTCGGTGCAAGTCGGCCACCGGTCGTCCGGCTTCTTGGAAAGTCCGCGCCCGATGACGGCGCGGTCGGCCAGCGGCAGCGCGCTCAGGTCCGGCGTGCCGTTGATGTGCTGCATCAACAACTGCCGCGTGTTCGCCCCGTTGAACGGCCGCTGTCCGGTCAGCAACTCCTGAAAGACGATGGCGAGGCTGTACTGATCGGAGAACCGCGACACCCACCCCTCGAAGGTTTCGGGCGCGGCGTACACCGGCGTCACGCCGCCGGTCGCGGTCGCGCGGACGCCTTCGAGCACCTTCGCGAGGCCGAAGTCGGCCACCTTGATGTGGTTGAAGACGAGGAACAGGTTCTGCGGTTTGACGTCGAGGTGCTGGATCTGATAATGGTTGTTCATCAGGTCGAGACCTTCGGCGGCTTCCTCCATGTACCGCAGAAGCTCGTCCCGCGGGACGCCCTGAAGACCCTGGCCCCGGCACTCGCGGAACCGGTCCCACAGGTTGCGGTCGGCCAGCTCCATCACGATAATGAGCTGGCCTTCGATGATGCGGAACTGTTCGAGGGTGAGGATGTACGGGTGGCGGATCATCTTGACCCGCTCCAGCGCCTTCAGCTCCTGCTCGGCCGGCCGGCTGTCCTCGTCCATCGCGTCGAGGTCGCCGAACACGAACTTGACCGCCTTGAGCATGCCGCCCGGCGCTTCGCACTTCCACACCTCGCCGAACCCGCCGCGCCCGAGGCGGTGGATCAGCCGGTACCCGTCGAGCGGGGGCGGAAGTTGTTCGTGGCTGATCAGACGAACCGGCATGGCAGTGCGCCGCCTTTGCTGGCGTAGCCGCGCCCGCCGGCCGGGTCTCGGCGCGGGCGGTCCCGGATCGTGGGCTAACAGTCTGTAGTGCAGGTCGCGAGGTTTGGCAAAAATGAAGGCCAATGAGCCGAACGGCGTTCGCGCCGGACCTGAAAGCGGTCCGTCGGCGGCGAAATTCCACGCGATTTCCGTGAAGCAACCGTGGGCGGCGCTGCTCGTGGCGGGCGTGAAAACGGTCGAGGTGCGCACCTGGGCGACGACCAAATCCGGGCCGATCCTGATTCACGCGGGGAAAAATTCCGACGACCGGCCCGAAGGTTGGGCGCTTATCACCACGCCGGAACTGGCCGAACTCGCGGCCCTGCGCGGCGGCATCATCGGGGTCGCGAACCTCACCGAATGCGTGAAATACAGCACCGCGGAGGCATTCGCCGCGGCGGCGGAGGCACACCGGAACGCGCCGGAGTGGTTCCGCGCCGGCGGCCTTCACGGGTTCGTGTTCCAAAATGCCCGCCCGATCGCGTACCATGCCTGCCCCGGACGGACGTTATTCTTCACGGTGGAAGGAATCACCCTCTCATGAGCACCACGCCCGGACTGTTAATCAGCGTGCGGTCGGCCGCGGAAGTGGAAGCGGCCCTCGACGGCGGCGCCGACCTGATCGACGTGAAAGAGCCGACGAAAGGCCCGCTCGCGCCGGCGGAAGCGGAGGTCGTCGCGGCCGTCATCGACGCCGTCGATGGTCAGGTTTCCGTGAGCGCCGCGCTGGGCGAGTGGTCGCCCAACGCCATCACCGAAGCGCACTGGCATCTCGAACTGCCGCTGCAATATGTGAAGTGGGGACTCGCGGGCTACGCGCCCACGCCGGGCTGGGGCGAAGACCTGCTCGACACGCGGCGCGAACTGCCGATCGGCACCGAGATGGTCGCGGTCGCCTACGCCGACTGGGAGCGTGCGAAGTCGGTGCCGCCCGCCGAAGTCGCGAAGTTCGCGAAGCGGTTCCGCTTCAAGGCGTTCCTCCTCGACACCTGGGGCAAGGACGGCAAGACGCTGCTCGACTTCATGACCGCCAAAGAAATCGCCGCGCTCGTGGACGGCCTGAAGCGGATGGGCACAATCGTGTCTGTCGCCGGTTCGCTGCGGCCCGAACAGGTGAAGCAACTGAAGGGCGTGGCGCCGGACTACTTCGCGGTGCGGAGTTCGGCGTGCGCCGCGGGCAAGCGCGACGGGGTGATCGACGCGGCCCGCGTGCGCAAGTGGAAGGAAGTCCTCGCGGGGGTTCGGGTTTCCTGAATCGTCCCAAGTCGTAAAGTCTCAAGTCGTAAAGTCGAAAACCATTACAGGTCTCGTCTTTGACTTTACGACTTGAGACTTTACGACTTGGGACTAACACATATGACCGATCCGTTCCTCGCGCTTGTCATCGAAGCGCTAAATCTGATGCACCCGCGGTTCGCAATGGCGCACGGCGCGGCGTACTCCGCGACCGAAGCGGACGAGCCGCCCGCGGCGCGCAAGGTCCGCGAGCGGTCGTTCGTGCTGGAGTTCTACCACGAGTTCCGCCGGATGTGGGATCAGGCCGTGCCGGTGCAACGCGGGCTGGGCCACGTCCTGATTCAGGCCGACCCGGACGCGGGGGCGCGCACTCCCGACCTGTTGTTCTGGAAGTTGGGGGAACGCGGCGCACCCGACGAGCGGCTCGCGGCGGTGTCGTTCGCGTTCCTGACGAACCCCAACGCGGTGACCGCGGATCAGACGCTTCTCGCGAAGTTTCGCGACGCGCCCAAAGGCGGCTACCGGCGTGCGGTGAGTGTGGTGATCGGCAAACGCGCCGACGTTCAGGGCGAAGTGCCTTCGGTCGATGGGGTGGCAGTGCTGTTCTTCGATGTGTCCGCCTGGCAAGTGGTCGCGGGTTGAAGGGTACGGACGAACTGCTCGGCGAGCGCGCGGGCCGCGCCTTCGATCTCTCGGAGACGGTCCGTGTCCGCGACGTGTTCCTTCACCGACCCGACAACCGCCGCAACGAACGCGATCTCTTTCTCGGGGGCGCGGGGCGCGTTCACACGGTCGTGTTCCGGCAGGAACTCGTAAACCGTCGCCGGCGGGCCGACTGGTGTTAGTTCCACGGCTGGCGGAAGTGGCTTGCCCGCGTTGACGAGGTCGTGTTCGGGCTGAAACTCGAACCCGCAGCCGGTGATGGATTCGGCGTCGGCGAGCAGTGAGGGATTGAGGTCGCGGCGTTTCATGGCCTCACCGTGCGGAAATAATCAACGGCACCAAAACTCCAGCCATCCCTCGTCGCTTCTCCCGACTCCTCACCTTCGGCGTCTTCCGACCCGACCGCTCGAAAGTAAATCGTCACGGCGTACAACCCAGAGCATTTTCAATTTCATCGCGGCGGACTCGTTAGCCGGACGCGCAAGCGACGGGAGAATCGGGCCGTCGCTTGCGCGTCCGGCTAACGAGTCCGCGATGAAATTCAAAAGGGCGCAACCGGTCTAGCGCTCAAGCAATCATTGTCCACTCGATCCCTTTCAACACCT
>CANLGS010000028.1 GCA_947490035.1 Gemmataceae bacterium | reverse complement strand
CTCGCACTTGAAGCCCACCTGCTTCAAAGCCGCGACCAGTTTCTCAAGCCGCCGCTTGTACTTCGTCCGCACCGCGACCGGGATTTCCGGCGTCCGCAGCGCCTGCGCCGCGGCGTGCTGCACCGCCATGAACTGCCCGCTGTCGCTGTTGTCCTTCACGTCGGCGTAAGCCTGCACGATCTTCGGGTGTCCGCACACGAACCCGAGCCGCCAGCCGATCATGTTGAACCCCTTCGACATCGAATGCACCTCGACGCCCACTTCCTTCGCGCCGTCCACTTGAAGGAAGCTCAGCGGTTCGGCCTTATAGCTGAGAAGGATGTGCGCCGCGTCCTGCACGATCACGACCTTGTGCTTGTGCGCGAACTCGATGACCCGCTTGTAGAAGTCCTTCGTCGCGACCGCGCCCGTGGGCGAGTTCGGGTAGTTGATGACCATCAGCTTCGCGCGCTTCTTCACGTCGTCCGCGATGCCGTCGAGGTCGGGGAAGAAGCCGTTCTTCTCCAGCAGCGGGAGGCGCACCACGTCGCCGCCGAGGTAGCGCGTCCACGTCCCCGCGACCGGGTAGCCGGGCACGGTCATGAGCGTGACATCGCCGGGGTTGATGAACACCGCCGGGAGCATCGCGTAGGCGGGCTTGCTGCCGATGCAGTGACACACCTCCGTCACCGGGTCGAGGGTGACGCCGAACTGCTTCTGCATGAACTCGGCGGCGGCCTCCTTGTAGTTGGCGATGCCGTTGTCCGCGTAGCCGCGGTTCTCGACCTTGTTGGCCTCGCGCGTCAGCGCCTCGCGCACGGTCGGGTCGGCCATGTCATCATTTTCGCCGATGCCGAAGTCGAGGAGTTTGCGCTCTGGGTGTTCGGCCATCGCCTTGCGCTTGGCGCGCTTGATCTTCTCGAACTTGTAGATGTCGGTGCCCTTGCCGTAGTTGGCCCCGCCGATGCGGTCGGCGAACAGCGTCTGGAACCACGGGTCGGAAGCGGTATCGGACATGGCGGTACTCCGTGCGTGTGGGAATACCGGGTGTTGTAGCGGCGGAAAAAGGGAAAGCCCACCGGCGCGACCCGGCGGGCTTCGTCGTCGGGCGGTCGTCTTTCGCTTCACGGAAGTTTGAAGGCATAGAATTGGAACACCAGCGCCACCGCTTCCCGTTCCTCGGGCGAGAGCTTCGATAGCCCGACCCGTAGCGCCTCTTGAAACTCCAACTGTGTTTCCGGCGGCACGGAGCTTTCAACGGAGATCGCCTTCACCAACTCGTGTGCGGTTCGTCGCGACTCGCGCCGGTGGGCGTCCACGCACCGCGAACTCGCGACCGTGTGGAGCCACCGCAGGGCGTGCGCGAACGTCGCCAGCCTCGCCCGCTCGCGGTGGAGCCGGACCAGCACCTCCTGGAACACGTCGTCGGCCGCGTCGGAGCGCACGAATCCCCAGATGCGGCAGTAGATCGCGCCCCCGTACCACCCGATCAGGGTGGCGAACGCGGTGTTCGCCTCGGCCCCGCCGGCGCGGTACTCGGCCCACAGTTGTTCGGCGCGCTCCGGGTTGGGCACGCCCGTCGCGCGGAGCAGTTGTTCAAGGATATCCCGCACGGAACCTCCCGTGTGTCGTTCTGCACTCAGTAACGCCGCCGATGATCTTCGTGCCGAAACGAAATGTTGGATAACGAAAAACGCCCGCGGCAGGTTGCCGCGGGCGTCGGTGCTTCGTTCGTTCCGGTGGTTGCGTTACTCGGTGACAGCCGGGGTGACGACGTTCGGGTCCGGACTGACGCCGCCGAGACCGACGAGCAGGTGACCGCGGCGCCCGCTGCGGTGGAACGTGTAATCGGTGCCGTACACGGACTTGTCGGCACTGTGGAGAAAGACGCCCAGCGTGCCCCACTTCCCTTCGATTAGCACCGGCTGCCCCTCGGTCACGTAACGGACCACGGCGCTGTGTGCGATGCTCCCGCCCTGGCGGTAGATCACCAGGTCGCCCGGTTGCGGCTCGGGCACTTCCGCATACCCGTTTTCCCGGAGGATGACTTCCACATCTTCGAGGTACAGGAGAAACCGGCCGCCGGTGAAGACCCACCCGTGACAGTTCGAGGCGTCGCTTGCCGCGCCGCGGCGAATCATCTGATCGGTCAGTTTGGCGTCGTGGAGGATTCCCCCTTCGCCGTTATGCCGGTTTTTGGTGTTCTGGAACGGCTTCTTGAGCGTGATCGGGGTGCCGCAATCGGTCAATGCGTGGGTGCGGGCGGTGGGCTGCTCGGTGGGCTGGCAGACGAGTTCGGACTCGAAAGCTCGGGCGTTCGATTCGGCGAGCGCGGCATCATCGCGCTCGAACCGGATCACCGCGGTGGTGGCGAGAACCGCGCCGCCGACGGCGAGGAACGCCCAGAGGGCCACGGCCGCGGTCGCGGCCCGGCGATGGAACCACGCGGAGCGGAGGAGAGCAGACGCGAGCGTGACAGCCACGCCCGCGCCGCCGAGAAGGACCGCGGCGCGGGCGCTGAGTTCGCCCCGCGTCAACGCGGACAGGGTGACGACGACCGCCCCGCAGACCGCGACACCGGCGACCGCTCCCAGCACCGCCCGGCGCCGGGTGCGAGTGCCCGCGACCAGGTTCACCCCGGCAACCAGCACCAACCCGACGCCGACGGCGACGAGGAGGAAGAGCCGGTCGAAGTGGTCCAAGTTGGTCATCGTCTTCCTGAGGCGAGCCGTTCGGAGCCGCGCGATCTTTGTCTGCCAACACAACTAACACAATGAACGTGAGGGGGTAGTGAGGCACGACTATGAGAAACCCGCACACCTGCCCGCCAGAAGTGAGAACGACGGCCGAAGGAAAGGGAACACACGCCAAACCGCCGGGCCTGTCGGCCGAACGGCGCGCCGGAGATATGAAAATGTGCCGCCACGGAGCGGATGAATGAACGATGAGAGTTGCGAGAACAGTGGGCAGTGGACAGTAGGCAGTGGGCAGAAAAGACAGAGGCCAGAAGAAGCCCAGTAAAACGAAACAAGCCGTGCGACTGCGGTCGCACGGTCTTCGCATTTCTGCTCACTGCTCACTGCCCACTGCCCACTGCGCTTACACCTTCCACTTCGGGCGCGGCTCGCGCGACAGTTCCTTGTTCGCCTTCTCGTCGTCCACGAACACCTCCTTCGCCGCGTCCCACTTCAGTTTGCGGTTGAGTCGGTAGCCGATGTTCCCCAGGTGGCAGATGCTCGCGGAGCGGTGACCCGTCTCCGCCGGGCAGATCGTCTCCTTGCCGCTCACGATGCACTCCAGCCAGTTCTTGTGGTGGCTCGTGCTGGGGTAGACGCGCTTCTCCTTCTCGCCGATCGGTTCTTTCAGGATCGTGTCGGGCAGGCTGCTGATCCCGCCGCGGCTCACGAGAATCGTGCCTTCGGTGCCCTCGAACACGCAGTCGGCCTTGATCTCTTTGCCGTCCTTCCCCTTCTCGAACTCGTTGTGGATCATGACCACGCCGCTGGCGTAGACGAACTTCAGCCCGCGATCACTCTTCATCTCCGGCGGGATCACTTCGACCGGGCCGCTCGTGTCCATGTTCATCGCCCACTGCGCGATGTCGAAGTGGTGCGCGCCCATGTCGGCCAACTGCCCGCCGGCGTACTCCTGGTAGTTGCGCCACGCGGGGAAGCCGCTGTGAACGCCCTTCGGGCACAGGATCGCGTTGTACTCGCGCTCCGGCGCCGGCCCGAGCCACGTGTCCCAGTCGGTGCCTTCGGGCTTCGGCTCGCCCTTGAGGTCGCACGGCCGGGCCGCGGCGCCGACGCCGATGCGCACCGTCTTGAGTTTGCCGATGCGCCCGTTCCACACGTACTCGACCGCCTTGCGGAAGTGCCCGCCGAACTCGCTCCGCTGCTGGCTACCGGTCTGGAAGACGATCTTCGACTTCGCGACCTCGTTGATGATCCACCGGCCGTCGGCGAGGTTCTGCGTGAGCGGCTTCTCGCAGTAGATGTGCTTCCCGGCGCGGGCCGCGAGCACGGACGTGATCGCGTGCCAGTGGTCCGGCGTCGCGATCACCACCGCGTCGAGTCCCTTGATCGCGAGCAGTTCGCGGAAGTCGTTGAACGCGGCCACGCCCTTGTACGCGCCCGACTTGATGCGGTCCGCGTACTTCTTCTCGATCGTCTGCTGCGCGCTGTCGCGCCGCTCTTTCACCACGTCGCACACCGCGACGACTTCGACTTCCGCGCGGTTGAGGAAGCCGCCGAGGTGTCCGCGGCCCATCGTGCCGACGCCGATGAACCCGAGGTTGATCTTCTCGTTGGCGGCGAACGCCGACGCGCGCGAGAACACGAGCGGCGCCGCGGCGCCCGCGGCCAGGAACTTACGACGGGAGAGCATGAGAGAGGTTCCGTGAGGGATGTAGGACAGGCCGCCGGCCTGTCTCTTCTCGGTGCGACAGGCCGGCGGCCTGTCCTACTTTAAATACTTATCGAACCAGTCGGCCAGCACCTTTGCGTCGTTGGCGAAGGCGGCGCCGCCGTGCCCGGCGCCCTTGCGCACCGCGAGTTCGCACGGCACCTTGTTCTCCTTCATCTTCGCGATGACGAGTTCGGCTTGTTGGATCGGCACCAGGAAATCCATGTCGCCGTGGATGATGAGCGCCGGCGCCGAGTCTTTCGACACGTGGTACACCGGCGAGATTTGCTTCCCAATCGCCTTGCGTTTCTCCTCGTCGGCGATCACCACGAGCTTGTTCGTCTCCTTGTCCCGCTCCCAGAAGTCGAACGGCGGGCGGAAGCCTTTCAGCGTACCGTCGCCGAGCGCGATCTGTCCTTCCTTGCCGTAGTTGAGGAAGTCGGTCGGCGGGTAGAAGCACGCGACCGCCGCTACCTTCGACGACAGCCGGTTGAGCGGGTCTGCCGCGGTCGGGTTGCCCTGCATCGGCGCGCACCCTTGCATGAGTGAGAGGTGCCCGCCGGCCGAGCCGCCGGCGATGCCGAGCATCTCAGGATCGACGTTGTACTTCTTCGCGTTCAGTTTGATGAACCGCACGGCGCGGTGCATGTCTTCGAGTACTTCGGGAATGGTGAACTTCGGCTGGCTGCCGTGAACGACCGCGAACACCGTGTACCCGCGGTTGACGAACTCGAGGCCGGTCCCGACGCCGCCCGGCTTGTCGGACCGCCACCCGCCGCTCACGCACCAGATGATGCCTTTGCCGTTGGCCTTCTCCTTGTCCTTCGCGGCGAACACGTCCATCGTCATCGCGAGGCCGAACTTGCGGCCGTAGATGACATCCTCGGTGCGGGTGTAGGTGTCCTGCGCGAACGCGGACGGCGCGAGCGCGACGACCGCGACCGCGGCGAGCAAGAAACGGGAGAGCATGGAGAATCTCCAAAGGAGTCTTGGCGAGCCGGGAGCGTAAGCGACCGGAGTGTATGCGTCAAACTACTTCTTGTCGGCGGGCTTCTTGAGGAACGGGTTGGGCTTCAGGTCGATCTTCTTCACCGATTGCAGGTACTCGACCATCTTGTCGGCGTCTTTGCCGGCGAGTTGCGCGTGGAAGTGCAGGCTGAACCCGTGCGGCCCGCGCGCGTCGATGAGTTTGGGTTGAAGCGTGAGGAACGCCTTCACCGCGTCGAGTTGTCCCATCATGGTGGCGGCAAAGATGTCGATGCGGGCGCCGCGTTCGAGCAGCAACTCGGCCATCGCCCGGTTGCCCATGTGCGACGCGGCGCCCAGCGCGCTCTCCCAGTCGCCGGCGCCCCAGTCCATGAAGGAGTTGACCAGTGCCGGTTCGCGGTCGAGCAACTTCTTCACCATGTCCATGTCGAAGTGCGCGAAGACGACGAAGTCTTGCACCATCAGCTTGTTGATCTGCGGGTTCTTCCAGCTTGGGTTGAAGCCCGGTTTGGGGTAGTCGCGCTCGAACGGCGCTTCGGTGGGCTTGGTGTGCGGCGCCGGCGCGGTCTCGGCGCTCAGGGCTTCGCTACCGAGAACGACGCTCGCGGCGAACGCGGTCGCGAGCGTGCGGCGGTCGATGGGGTCGGACATGAAAGAACTCCGCGGGCGAAGGTGCGTTCGTGACAGGATACGGCAACCGGCCGCGGGCGGGCGCGGGAATCAGTCCAGCCCTACGCGGTCGCCGAACTTGTCGCGGAGGAGTTGCTTGCCGCGGTTGGTGATTCGCGGGTTGAGTCCCAGGCCCAGGACGCGGAGGTTGGGGAACGCGGCGCTCGCGGCGAGCGCTTCGGCGCCCGCGTCGCCGATGTTGTTGTCACTCAGATCGAGGACTTCTAACCCCGACAGGTGTTTGCCGACGGCGAGAGCGACGACCGCCTTATCGACGAGTTTGTTATGCGCGAGCGCGAGTTTGCGGAGCCGGGAAAGCGCCGGGTTCGCCGCTAGCGCCTGCACCCCAACGGCCCCAGGCTGCACGCTGCGGAAGTCGATCTGCCGCAGCCCCGTCAGGTTCGGTGAACTGAAGAACTTCGCGGCCGAACCGGTGCCGAGCGGCGTGAACGGGTGGACGCTCAAGCCGGGCACGGATCGGAACTCCGGCATCGCGGCCATCGCCTCCATCCGCGGCCCGCCGGTGTTCGTCAGTTGGACGAACTGAACGAACGCGAACGCTTCGGTCGCGAGTAGCGCCGGCACGTCGGGCTTGAGCAACCGCGGGCCGTCGATGAGCAGCACCGGCAGCCCGCGCTCGAAGTGCCCGCTGATGGGCAGAGCGGCGAGCGGGCCGAGGCAGCGCTGAAAGAGGGCGGCCTGGACGCGAAACACCATGTTGGCCGCGGGCGGTGCGGCGCCGCGGGCGCGGGCGATGTCCTTGCGGATGTTCTTCGCGCGCTCGGCGTCGAGTTCGTTGTCCTGCTCGTCGAGCCAGTCGGCGAGGACGAGTCGCGGGGTGTCGTCGTCCGGGCGGTCCTTGATCGCGTCGAGCAGCGCGACCAACTCTGGTCGCGGCGGGGAGGGAGCAGTTGGCATCGGTTCAACCTACCGGAGTCACTTTGAGATTGGTGCCTTCGATCTCGAACACTTTACCCTTGTGGTTCTCCGCCGCTTCAACGATGCGCGGCCACGAGCGGAGGAACTTCCACGCCTGATCGTGAGTGGACATGTCGAACCACGCTTTGCCGCAGTAGAAGAACTTGATTGTCGCGCCTGCGAGCGCGGCCCTTTCCGCCGGGCGTCTGGTAATCCGCTTGTCGCACGAGATCAACACCCAGCGGTAGGTTTCGTCGTCGCTGAGCGTGCGGATGATGTCCACGTCCGCCGTGTCGATCTCGAACCGGGCGTCGTCGTCCTGAAAGCGCGCGAGCAGTTCGTCACCGGCGTATTGCCCGATCATGCGGGCGATCGGGCGCGGGAAGTTGCGGTCGAAGAGAAAGGCGAGTGGCTTCATGCGGCGAGGTCCGCTTCAAAGCGGACGGCGGTCATCACATCGTCCGGGCCGACGTTGTACCACCGCGCGACGGCGTCCGCGTTGCGGTCGTTCGCGTGATATGCGTCGGCGAGTACCTCGGTCTTCACGAACGCTCCATCAACGACCGGCTTACCGAGCGAGAGACCGGGGTTCAGCACAACCCCGTCCGCGATGCGCCAGAGCCTTGCGAGGTGTGTGTTCGGGTCGTAGTCGAGTTGCTTCAGGAACGGTTCGATGATGTCCGGGAACACCATCTGCTTGGTGAGAATTTCAACGAGTTGATCTTTCCCGGCCGCGTCGGCGAGACGCAGGAATACCTCGACCCCGTCCGTGGCGAGTCGGTTGAACGCGAACGGGTGCTTCTGCTTGTAGTCGCGCTGGAGTCGGCCGTAGACCTCGCGAAGCGTTTGAAGCGGCACGCCGTGTTCCCGCAAGTTGCCGAACACGAACACGTCAATCAGGTCGAGAAAACTGATTGCGATTTCGCCCCGAACGCGCGGGTAATCGGCGGTCAAGATCGGCTTACGGTTCGCCTCCGACGGTGGCGGAACGAACCACCGGCGCACCCGCTTGGGGTCAAGTCGCGTGAGGCGCGCGCCTTCACGCAGATCGTACAAACCAAGACCAAGTTGAGATGTCTTCACGTTTCGCCCTCTGCGATTCCCGGCATCGTAGTTTATAGCGCACGCCGGTTCGCTCGCAAAGTCGGCCGCTACGCGAGCACGTCGCGGAGCACCTGGCCGCCGGGGACGATCGACACCGGTCGGTTCGTCTTGTCCGTCAGCGTCGTCTCCAGGTCGTAGCCGAGCAGGTGGTACGCGGTCGCCAGCAAGTCCTTCGGCGACACCGGGCGGTCGGTCACGGTGCCGCCGATCTTGTCCGTCTTGCCAATCGTCTTGCCGCGCGCGATCCCGCCGCCCGCGAGCAGCACGCTGTACGCCTGCGACCAGTGATCGCGGCCCGCGCCCTTCGCGCTGTTCAGTTTCGGCGTGCGGCCGTGTTCGCTCAACACCATCACCAGCGTTTCGTCCAACATCCCGCGCTGGTCGAGGTCGGAAATCAGACCGGAGAAGCCGCGGTCGAAGCCGGGCATCAGTTCGTTCCGCATGCGCGGGTAGTGTTCCCAGTGCGTGTCCCAACCGGAACCCGCCAGTCCGAACTCGTCCCAGAACACCGTCACGAACTTGCTGCCGGCTTCCACCAGCCGCCGCGCCGCGAGGCAGCTCTGGCCGAACAGGAAGTGGCCGTAGTTCTCGCGCGACTTCGCCGACTCGCGGCGCACGTCCAGCGCGTTGCGCACCGCGGGCGAGCTAATCAGGGAGTAGGCCATCTCGCGGAAGTGGTCGCGCGTGTCGGTGCCGTCGCGCGACCGCCGCGCGTCTTCCATCTGGTCGAGCAGGGTTTTCCGCGTGTTCATCCGGTCGAGTGTGAGATCGGCCACAGGCTCGCCGCCCAGCGCGAAGTACGAGTCCGGCGACGTGCCCGCGTAAGGCTCGTCGAACTCGATGGTGCGGTCGGTCAGCGTCTTCGTGATCTTCTTCGTCGCCTTCCCGTGGAAGCTCGTGAAGTGCGGCGAAAACTGGTTACCCAGGAACGCGGGATACGGCCCGGCGCGTTGAACCTCGCCGGTGCGCTGGCTGCTGAACGGGAACGGCAAGGCGATGTTGTCGGGGACCGCCTTCCGCGCGGTCGCGGGGTCGCGGCGCTGTTCGAGGTGCGCAACCGTCGAGCCGATGAACGGCCAGTGCTTGCTGTCGTGCGGCGCCAGTTCGATCGGCGCGTCGATCTCGGGAATCGAGGTGGTCGCATAGGCGACACCGTGCAGAGGGTACTTGTGCGTTACCGACCGCACGACGGTCACGTTGTGCATCACGCGGCTGGTGTGCGGCAGCAGTTCGCACACGTCGCATCCGGGCAGCGTAGAGCGAATCGACTTCAACTCGCCGCGCACTTCGACCGGCGCGTCAGGCTTCTGATCCGCGAGTTCGAGCTGACTCGGCGAGCCGTACAGAAACAACAGGATGCACGACTTCGCGCGCCCGAAGTGCTTGTCGTGCTTGGAAGACTCGGAGGGCTTACGCCCCCCGCTCGCCTCGCCCTTCGCATGTGCGCGCAGGAACGCGGGCAGCGTCAGCCCCAGCGCGGAACCCGCGGTGAGCAGGTCGCGCCGCGTGATGCCGTCACAGAGCCGCTTCGGGTTGCCGAGTACGCGCAGCATGGAAAAGTTCCAGGCGAGCCGTGGGCGTCAGCCGACGGAGGGGTAGCAGTTCACCCATAATGCCGCGGCGCGGCGGCCGGGGCAAGTGAAATGGGCGCGTCACGGAGGCTTCCCAGGGCAACGCCCTGGGCTGAGGAGTGGCAGGCATACAGCCCGCGGCCCGTCAGCACCCGGCAGGGTGACACTCCTCAGCCCAGGACAACGCCCTGGGAAGCCTTCGCGACGCGCCGTGGTTCCATTTCGCCCCTTGCCCAACACGCCGCGCCCGGCCACACTATTCCCGCACCCATCACCCTCGTGAGGAACACCCGGCAATGAAGCGCTACCTCTCTCTCGCCTTCCTCCTGCTCGTCGGACCGGCTTCCGCCGGCGCCGCGGAACTGCCCAAGCCCATGATCGAAGGGCTTGTGAACCCGGAATCGGTCGTCGTCGGGCCGGACGGCAAGATTTACGTCTCCGTCATCGGCGAGTTCGATAAGGACGGCGACGGTTCCATCGCCGTCGTCGAAGGCGGTAAAGCCACCACGCTCGTCGCTGGGCTTGACGACCCCAAGGGCATCGCCATCTACCAGAAGTGGCTGTACGTCGCGGACAAGACGAAGGTGCTGCGCATCGACCTGACCGCGAAGCCGGCGAAGGCGGAAGTGTACGCGGACGCCGCGAAGTTCCCCGTCCCGCCGCAGTTCCTCAACGACATCGTGGTGGACCCGGAAAGCGGCATCGTGTTCGTCAGCGACTCCGGCGACCGCAAGGGCGCCGGCGGTGCGGTGTTCCGCATCACGCCCCCGCCGATGCCGAAGGGCAAGGCGCCGCCGGTCCCGAAGGGTGAACTCAAGGTCGATCTCCTCGTTGACGCGAAGAAGCTGCCCGGCCTGCATACCCCCAACGGCCTCGCGATGGACGGCGCGTCGCACGTCATCCTCGCCGACTTCGGTTCGGGCGTCATCTATCGTGTCAAACTGATCGACGGCACCAGCGAGAAGATCGCGGACGGCATCGACGGCGCCGACGGCCTCACGTGGGACCACTACGGCCGGTTGTTCATTTCCAGTTGGAAGACCGGCAAGTTGTTCGTCATCGCGCGGCCCGGCGACAAGCCGCTGCTCGTGGCCGAAGGCTTCAAGTCGGCCGCGGACACCTGCCTTTCCGCCGACGGCAAGAACATCCTCGTGCCCGACATGAAGGGCGGCACGCTCACCGCGATTCCCGCGCAGGTGCCGGGCGCGCCGATCGACTTCAGCCCACTGCCGCTGAAGACGGAAATCGCGTTCCCCGACCTGAAGTGGGCCGGGTGGAGCGCCGAGACCAGCACCGGCAAGCCGAACCCGCTGCGGCCGATCGTGCTGACGCACGCCGGCGACGGCAGCAACCGCGTCTTCGTCGCCATCCAACAGGGCACGATTCACGTCTTCGCCAACGACCAGAAGGCCACCGAGACGAAGGTGTTCCTCGACATCCAGGACCGCGTGAAGTACGACGACAAGACCAACGAAGAAGGGCTGCTCGGCGTCGCCTTCCACCCGAAATTCAAGGAGACGGGCGAGGTCTTCGTCTTCTACACGCCGAAGAAGGAAGACAGCGTCAACGTGGTGTCGCGGTTCCGGCTGAGTAAGACCGACCCGACGAAGCTCGACCCGGCCTCCGAAGAGCAAATCATCCGGTTCGAGAAAAAGCTGTTCTGGAACCACGACGGCGGAACCGTGTGCTTCGGGCGAGACGGCTTCCTGTACGTCGTCCACGGCGACGGCGGCAAGGGCGGCGACCCGGAGGAGAACGGCCAGAACCTCGGCGTGCTGTACGGCAAGATTCTCCGCCTCGACATCGACAAGAAGGACGCGGGGAAGAACTACGCGATCCCGAAGGACAACCCGTTCGTGGATAAGAAGGGCGCGCGCGGGGAAATCTGGGCCTACGGCATCCGCAACGTGTGGCGCATGAGCTTCGACCGGGGGACGGGCAAGCTGTGGGCCGCGGACGTGGGCCAGAACCTTTACGAAGAGATCAACCTCATCGAAAAGGGCGGCAATTACGGCTGGAGCCTGCGCGAATCGCTCCACCCGTTCGGGCCGAAGGGCGTCAGCCAGAACAAGGACATGATCGACCCGATCTGGGAGTACCACCACGACATCGGCAAGTCGATCACCGGCGGCGGCGTGTACCGCGGCAAGGCGCTGCCGGAACTGGCCGGGCACTACGTGTACGCGGACTACGTCTCGTCAAAGATTTGGGCGCTGAAGTACGACGAGACCGCGAAGCGCGTGACCGCGAACCGGCCGATCCAAGACCCGGCGAAGCCGATCCTGTCGTTCGGCGAGGACGAGCAGGGCGAGATGTACTTCATGACCTTCAGCGCGACCGGGAAGGGCATCTACCGCTTCGCGAAGTGACGGGGCTTGCGTTGATTGCCTTCCGTAGCCGGCCGCCGTGAGGCCGGCGCGGAGCGTGGGCCGCGGAGCGGTGTCGTGCGTCTCTCGCGCTCGAACATCGCCCGCGGGTTTACAACACTTCGATCAGGTAGGTGGTCATCCAGATGTCGAGTTGCTGGAAACGGGTCTTGAGCCGTTCCTTACACGCGACGAAGTATTCGCGGCTTTCGGGCGCGTCCGGCACGTCCACGAACACGCGGATCAGGTCGTCGCGGTAGCTGTGCCCGTCGGCCCGCCAGTGCCCGCGGATCGTCTGGGTTTCGCACGAGACGGCCCCGAACCGCTCCTCGAACTCGATGAGCGTGCCGGCGACCGCCGCTTCGGGGACGGGCGTGCCGTCGTTAAACCTCAGCGGGAGCAGCACCTCGAAGCGCCGAACCATTCTGCTCATAAGTGGCCGGCCCCTCGACGGAGAAGGCGACACCTTGGACCGCCAGGAACGGCAAGGCGTCTTCGGGTACGAGCATTTCCCCGCTCGCCCAACTCTTGAAGCTGAACCGGCCCGCGAGTTGAGCCAGGGCCGACCGCTTGGCTTCGATGTTAGGAAAGCGGATGAGGATCATGGCTGCAATATACCCCCGCGTGTGGGTGGCCGCAAGACACGGTCAGGAGGAACCACCCTCCGGGCACGAACCCGAACGACGACGCGGAAAGAAGTGTTCCGCGAAGGGGTGCAACCGCCGAACGACCCAGTTCACCTGCCCGGCCGCGACACCCGCCGCGAACACAGGAACCAGTGAGCTACGGGAAACAGCGGACGTGGCCGGGTCCGGTGCAGCGCCTGGGGCGGTGTGCCTTCGCTACGCGGACTGGCGGCGAGCGACCTCGGCCAACAGCCGAAGCGCCGCGTTCACCGCTGCCTCGGTCGGGAACGCCGCCGCCACGTCCGGGTCCAGCCGGACTACCCTCGGTGGATCGGCTTGGTATCGCGCGTAGTGCTTACCGCGGATGCCGCCGCGCAGCTGCGACAGGTCGTACTCCGGTAGCAGGTCATCGTTAGGCTCGGGGGTAGTTGCCATCCTCGTATCCTTTGCGCTCGCCGCGGCTGGCCACTCGCGCGCTGATGACTCAGGTGGCGGCCCCGCGGTCGGTATGCGACACGATCAGCACCCGGCCCGCCGCCGACAGGCCGATGGTCAGGTAACGGTCCTCATCGGCCGAGTGCAGCGGGTCGTCGAACGTGACGGCCAGCGGATCGCCGAAGACGGACGACGCTTCGGCAAACGAGACGCCGTGCTTGGCCTCGTTGGCGCTGGCCTTGTCCTCATCCCACTCGAAGCCCATGCCCGCTCTCCGCCCCGGTGCGGAGTCATCATCGCAGCGTGAGACGCGGGAGTCAACGACTGAACCCGCTCCTCCCGCTTCCGTCGGGTGCAGCCGCCGAGTTCGTCCGGCGAGCCGACACCGTGGCGTGATCGCCACCAGCAGACCGCAAGAGAACCTCGTCCCCACCCCGCTGACACCATGCCTTTGTTGATCTCAACAAAAGCTGTGGACTGGGACATTTTTTCTCTTGACTTCCGGAACCTTATACGGGTTCGGCACGGTTCATTCCGCTCTTTGCGGTTACTTGCTCGGTTCAAACGGCAGTGCCGATTTGTGCACGCACAGCCGCAGCTTGCCATCCTTGCACCGTCGAAACACAAACGTCTTGTCCACCGTGACTTCCTCACCCTTGGCGTTCGTGCAGTACACATTCCCCATCGTGATAGCAATGTCGCCATGAATCTGAATGCCATTCTCCGCCGCATTGTTGTCGTAGCGCACTTTCACCCAGTGTTTCAGGGCAAAACCGGTGTCCTCGGGAAAGTCCTTGTTCCCACCGATGAAGTACGAGAGTGCGCCTTCCCTGGTATTTCGGAAGGTATTCTTGCCGAATGCCAAAGTAGGCTTGAAGAACACTTTGCCCTCTTTGTAGTCGTAGAGATCATCGATGAGTTCGCTCGCCACGGCTTTGTAGTCGCCCCCGTCCTTATGCACCTTCCCGATCTTCACCAGCCCATCGCACCACGCCTGCTGCGCGGCGTTGACCTCTGCTTCGTTGATGGCTGCTTTCTTAACCGGATCGTCCGCGACCGCCTGGATATGGGTTGCCAGGAAGACCACCATCGCCGCGGCACACCGAGAAAACACTGCGTGCGTGCTTGGAATCACCCATCGCATGACACTTACTCCTTCCGTTGTTGTTGATTGTCGCCGAACGACCCAGCTCAGCAGCGGCGGGGCACCGGTGAGCTACGAACCCCCAGAAACCTATCGTGCCCCGCCGTCTGCTGCAGCGCTTGGATACTGATGAAGGTTCCGGTTTACTCTTTGCGGGGCGTCGTTCGCCCCGCGGAACCCCTGGAGACCTTCGCCATGCGTTACCTGACGGCCACCGCCGCATCCTACGTCGGCGTCGATCTGCACGCAAGACCCCGGTCCACCGCCGACCCTTCGGGGCCGCGCCGTGCGAGTCCGAATACGTGTTGGGTGCAGCCGCCGAGTTCGTCCGGCGAGCCGACACCGTGGCGTGATCGCCACAAGCAGACCGCAAGAGAACCTCGTCCCCACCCCGCTGACACCATGCCT
>CANLGS010000027.1 GCA_947490035.1 Gemmataceae bacterium | reverse complement strand
GGGTTCAGCGGCGGTTACGGCGACCTGATCTTCGGCGGCGGTTTCGCCGGGCACCACGGCGGCACGCAGCAGATCAAGGAAGGCTCCGCCGATCACCCGACCGTGAAGGGGCTGACGGAGTTGACGAAGTTCACCCTCACCGACCGCGGCTACAAGCACAAGCTGGTCGCCGACGACGTGACCGTGCTGATCGAAATGAAGGACTCGAAGGAGCCGGAGACGTGGTGCCGGATCAACAAGGACACGAAACAGCGGACGTTCTACACGGTCCACGACCCGCGCGACATCGAGGCGCAGGAGAGCGTCCGCGTGATGCTGGCTCGGGCGCTGTTCTGGGCCGCCGAGAAGACCGAGGCCGACTACAAGAAGTGACGCGTGTCGGCAGGATCGTGGCCTTCATTCCTCAAGTTGCCCGATGGGCCCGATAGGGATTCAGAGTTCGTCCAGCACCGCCCCCAACCGGAGGAACCTCGATGGCACCCACAACTCCCACCCGCTCTCCCCGACCAGACGGGTCGTGCAATTCGTTCGTCGCCGCCGTGATCGCGGTCGCGGTGGCGTGCCTTTTGCCGACCGCGGTGCGAGCCGACGAGCCTCCGAAGGCGGAGAAGGTCCGCATCCTGTTCGTCGCCAACAGCTACTCGCACTGGAACCACTTGCCGCGGTTGCTCGAAGCGTTCGTCGCGGCGGGGCAGAAGCGGGACGCCGAGGTGATGCCGTTCACCTCGGCCGGCGCGCCACTGAGTTGGCACCTGAAGGACGGGCGGGCGATGAAGTGGCTCACCGGCGACACAAAGGATTTCGTGGCCGGCGCGGAACGCGGCGTCGCCAAGGTGCGCGAGCAGATCGCCAAGGATCCCGACAAGGGCGAGGGCTACCCCGGTTCCTACAAGATCACGCTGAAGGACCAACTCCGCGAGAAGGAGATCGAGTCGGCCCGGGC
Organism: Gemmataceae bacterium; assembly: GCA_947490035.1. GTDB lineage: Bacteria > Planctomycetota > Planctomycetia > Gemmatales > Gemmataceae > Gemmata. Next base: position 13,826 of record CANLGS010000027.1, on the reverse strand, counting down.
GAAGGATCCCCGGTGGGACTACGTATTTCTGCTGTTCTTCACCGACGACTACGCGGCCGACGACGAGGAGATCACGAAGCGGGTGAAGACGTTCGCCGATGCGGCCCGGGAGCACAAGGTCGTGCCGATCGTCTGGCTCCCGTGGGGCGGCACCGAAGACCTGAAGCGGTACGCCCCAATCGCCCGCGAGTTGAAGGTGAAACTCGTGCCGACCTCGTTCGCCGAGCAACTGCACAGGTCGGGCAAGCTCGCCGCGACGACGCCGGTCAAGTGGGGCGGCGGCCACCCGGACGCCCGCACGACCTACCTCTACGCCTGTATGTTCTACGCCGCGATGTTTGACAAGAGCCCCGAGGGGTTGCCGGTCTACAAGCTGCGCGGGTACAGCGAGAAGGAAGCCAACGTGGAACTCACCCCCGAGGAAGCGGCCAAACTACAGAAGTCCGCCTGGCAGGCGGTGCAGGCGTACCGCGAACTCGAAGCCGCGCTGCCGAAATCCGGGGAGAAGAAGTGATGCGCGCCGGGACACTTCTCATCGCCGCCTGCCCGGGGTGGGAATATCGGGAACTTGTTTTCGAGCCGTTCCGAATCCGCACCAGGCGGCATCGTGCTTCCCGGGTCTCGCTTCGCCCGCAAGTTCCTTGAAGGAGTTTCGAGATGTTCAAGTTGTTCCGCCCCACCTTGGCGGCCGCCTTCCTGCTGGCCGTGTATCCCCAGCCGGCCGAAGGCTTCATCAAGCGTCCGCCGCCGACCTTGGGTGACGTGTGTCGCCAGTCAACTCACATTCACACGCTGAAGGTCGAGAAGTTCAGTGCGGAGAAAGGGGTCATCATCTTCAAGTCCGTCAAGGAACTGAAGGTCCAAGGAGCACTGCCGGAAGGTGCTTTCGCGAAGTTCGTCTGCGCCCCGGGTGTCAAAGGGACGAAGACCATTCTCGCCGGGGTGGCCGAGGGAAAGGCCGCTCTGCTGTTCGCGCGGATTGACAACGCCGGCGGACCGATCCCGGAGCGCCTTGAGCTGGGAAAGACGACCCGTGCCCAAGGTCATCTGTACATCGACGGCTCCTGGTACATGATTTCCTACGTCGGCGACAGCAAGTGTTGGGTTCTGAGCTACGGTGAGCCAGATATGCTTAGCCGCTATTGCGGAACCGCCGAGAAGCTCGGCGACGCCGTGGCCAAGATTCTCCTCGGCGAGGAGGTCTTGGTGCCCGCCTTGGTGGGCGACAACAAGCAAGACCTGGAACAACGGCGCGCGAAGGTTCAGGATCTGCGTGCCAGCCTCAAGATCCTGGACGACGGCACCAAGCGGAATGTCGCCGCCGACAAGAAACCCGAAGCCCGCACGGTGAAAGCGGTGGACGCGACGGCGAGCACGATCACGCTGGAAGGCAAGAAAAGCAAGACCGGCAGCGAACCCGACCAGACCATCGCCGTCGCCCAGGACGCCAAGATCAGTGTTGATGGCCAGGCCAAGAAGCTGGGTGATGTCAAGGCCGGCGCTGTGGTCCTGTTGACGCTCACCGAAGACAAGAAGAGCGCGACCGCGGTCGTCGTCAACGGCGGGACGATTGCCGGCACGGTGAAGGCGGTGGACGCGACGGCGAACACGATCACGCTGGAAGGCAGGAAAATCAAGACCGGCAGCGAACCCGACCAGACCATTGCCGTTGGCAAGGACGCCAAGGTCAGCGTCGATGGCGAGGCCAAGAAACTCACCGACGTCAAGACGGGCGTGACGGCAACCCTGAGCCTGACCGTCGATAAGAAGACGGCACTCGCCATCACCGTCGGCGGCGGGAAGAAGACGAAGTAACCGGTTCGGCGAGGGCAAGCGTCATGGCTCAACGAACTTCGCAGCCGAACCCGAAGGAGAAAGAGGGAAATCCATGAAGACTGCTCCGCTTGTCTTCGCTGTTTTCGGATTGCTCACGGGAACCGTCTCGGCTGCAGAGAATCCGTCGTGGCCGTGCTACCAGGGGCCGAACGGGAACTTCAGCGCCACCGACTGCGGGCTGACGCTCGTGGACGACCTGAAGGACGCCCGACTGGTGTGGAAGAGCCAGGAGCCGACGCCGCCCGGTGCCGCGCAGAGTCCGCGGTACGGAGGGCACGGCTGGCATGGCATCTCGCTCAAGGACTTCAAGCCCATCAAGATTCCGCTCGCGGCTGGCGGCGAGGCGACGTCCGGCGGCGGCATCCCGCTGCCCGGCGGCGGGGCGACCAGCCTGCTGGTCGCGGATGGGAAAGTGTTCGCCAGCTACTTCGTTCCCAGCGGCGAGGTCGTGGACGCGGGTGAGCAGAAGAAGCGGGACCTGGGACCGGGCACCTGGACCCCGGACTATTGGAGAGTCTCGGCCGACGACGTGGTGCTCGCCGTAGACGCGGCCACCGGCAAGACTCTCTGGAAGCAGGTGTTCAAGGACAAGGGGTTGAACTGGACCGACCACAAGAGCATCATCACCAACCACACCGGGGCCGTGTTCGGCGGTCGGGTCTATGTGATCGGTTCGACGTGCCGCGTGTACTGCCTCGACGCTGCGACCGGCAAGCTCGTGTGGGAGGGCGACCTCGGGGCCGAACACCTGAAACTCGAAGAGGTCAAGAAGAAGGGGCTGGCCGAGAAGAAGTCGTTCGGCGGGATCAACCGCGGGCACTGCCACGGCTCGACGTTCGCCGCCGGCGTGCTGGTGTGCCCGGACTTCCAGGGCGGGCTGATCGGGTTCGACGGCGCGACCGGCAAGAAACTCTGGCAGGTGCCGAAGTGCCTCGCCCACCACGCCACCCCGACGCGCTGGGTTCACGCGGGCGGCGAATCGGTCCTTTGCGGGAACGTCGACGGCAAGGTGCGCTGTCTCGACCCGCTCACCGGCAAGGAGCGGTGGACGCTCGACACGGGCCGGCAGGAATCGACGCTCTCCGTCGCGGGCGACGTACTACTGCTGAACGCCGGCAAGGAACCGCTCGGCCCCGGCGACGAGAAGTTGCTGGGCCGCGCGAGCGGCTGGAAGATCACCCCGGCCGGCGCGAAGAAACTCTGGGAGCACACCGGCGACGAGAAGGTCGGATTCGTCAGTGGCGGCATGAGCGGGCTGCCGGTGTGGAAGGACCGCGCCTTTGTTCGCACCAAGGCCGGAACCGCCATGCTCGACGTGAACAGCGGGAAGGTGCTGGCCCGCTTCGACGGCGCGAAGACCGACCAGGAGAGCCACGGGTACTGTGCCGAAGGGAGGTTCTTCCACGAGCCGGACAGCCAGCACGGGAGCACCCACGACGTGCTCATGCTCGGCACGACCGCCGACACCTTCAAGCCGATGGGCAAGCCGTGGAACACCCCGCACTACGACGCGACCGGCTACGAGATGCCGATCAGCCACCCGGTCGTCGCGGGTCACCTGTACCTCCGCGGGGCCGACGGCATCTACTGCTGGGATCTGCGCCGCAAGTAATCCACACTGACGCCGAGGCACACCATGCGAACGCTCACCCTTCTCGTCATCCTCGCCGTGCCGGCGCTCGCCCGCGCCGGGTACGAGCCGCCGTGCCACATCGACGGCTGCCGCTCCGCGGACGGCCGGTTCGTCGTCACCGCCGAGCCGGTCGGCAAGGTGACCAACCACGGCCCCAACAAGTGGCAGTTCGTGTGGACCGACACGAAGGAAAAGAAAACGCAGCGGTTCGACGCGAAGGAGGTGCCGGGCGGGCAGGTGTTCGGACACCTGTTCGTCGCCCCGGACGGGGAGACGTTCGCCCTGTGGACCCACGTCGTGCTGTGGACGGATGGGAAGTCCGACATGCACGGCGCGAACAAGTTGTGGGGCGAGCCGGGGAAGGCGAAGGACCGCGCCGACACTCACTACAGCCGCCGGCTCGTGATCTACAAGAAGGACGGTTCCGTGGTGAAGGCGCTCGGGGTGAACGACTTCCTCACGCCGGACGAGTGGGACAACACCCTCGTGGTGTTCAACCGGATTCACTGGATCGTCGAGTACCCCGGGTTGAGGTGGAAGGAGACCCCGCGGCACGGGTACGCGTTCTACCGGGTCAGCCCGGACTATACCGTGCTGGAGTTCCGTGTCACCCCCCCGCGGGCCGTGAAGGACAAGTCCGGGCGGGTGGTGCGCGTCTCGCTGACCGACGGGACGATCGTCCCCCCGGAGACGAAGCTCGAAGGCGACAAGTTGCCGGGCCGCCCGTACCGCGGCCCGGACCACCTGCCGGACCGCGAACCCGCGACCCGCGAGGGCTTCGTCCCGAGCCCCGACCCGGTCCGCGTGGAGGGGAAGGTCACGTACAAGGCCCCGCTCGCCGCGGGTAATGAGCCGGCCTTCCGCTCGCTGTTCAACGGGAAAGACCTCCGCGGTTGGGACGCGGAGGCCGGCCTGTGGCGGGTCAAGGACGGCGTCATCGAGGGCGGGCACCCGGACGCCGGGCCGGTCGCGAACAGCAGTTGGCTGATCCTGCGGGACGGGGACAAGGACGCGATCGTGAAGGACTTCCACTTCCGGTGCGAGTTCAAGATGGGGGAGTTCAACTCGGGCGTGCAGTACCGGAGCACGCGGCTGCACCCGAAGGGCTTCTCCGTGGGCGGCTACCAGGCCGACTTCCTCAACGGCCTCGGCACCGGCGGCCTGTACCACCAGTCGCACAGCGGACCCGGCGTCGGCGTCGGGGAATCGGTGGTCCACGAGAAGGGTAAGGGCGTCGTCGCGGGGCAGGTCGCCGATACGAAGTGGCTGTATCCCAGGAAGTACTACGCGAAGGACGAGTGGGCGCGGTGCGACGTGGTCTGTCGCGGCAATCACCTCACACACTTCATCAACGGCTACCCGGTGGTCGAGTACATCGACCGGGACGAGACGACCGCCGACCGCAAGCGCCGGAACGACGACGGCGTCATCGCCCTTCAGATTCACGGTGGCAAGGGGACGGAGATGCGCGTGTCCTTCCGCGAACTCCACCTGAAGACGTACGCCGATGCCTTCGGTGACGCGGTCCGGGTGTACAACGATACCGACCTCGACGGCTGGAAACCCCCTGAGGGCGAGAAGGCGTGGTCCGCGAAGCCCGCGGCGCGCGACCCGAACGGGCGGCTTCGGGCGTTCGGCAAGTTGGTGTGCGACGGCACCGGCAAGCAACCGCTGACACTCACGACCGCACACGGGCCGTCGTTCGTGTTCCGCTGTCAGGTGAAGACGGACGCCTGGAAGCCGGGCGACAAGGCGCCGTTCAAGGGCGCTGACGGCTGGAACCTGATGGAGGCTACCGTGCGCGACGGCAAGACGCGCATCGAGGTCAACGGCGAGGAGCGAACCGACGTGCCGCCCCCGGTCGCGGGCGGGAAGGTCGCGCTGCCGGGGACCGTCGCGGCGGAGTACCGCAATCTCGTACTGATCCAGATCGTACAACCGAAGTGACGCACCGGAGCAATGGCGTATGTTCACAATCCGACCGGGCGACTCCGGGGGCCGTTCGCGGCGCGCGTTCCTGCGCGTCGGCGCGGCCGGGCTGGGCACGCTGAGCCTGCCGCGCCTGCTCCGCGGGGGCGAACCGGCCGACAAACCGTGGGTGCGGGACAAGTCGGTGGTGTGGCTGTGGCTCGGCGGTGGCCCGCCGCAGGCCGAGACGTGGGACCCGAAGCCGGGCGCGTCGGACAAGGTCCGCACCATGTTCGGCGAGACCAAGACCGTGCTCCCTGGGGTCGCTTTCGGGAGTCACTTTCCGAAGCTGGCGGAGCGCGCGAACCGGCTCGCGGTCGTCCGCTCGTTCCAGACCCCGTGCAAGGACCACCAGGACAACTGGGTCCGCGCGATGCTCACCGGCACCGATGCGAAGCTGTCGCCGCCCAGCGCCGGTTCGGTGTACTCGTACCTGCGCGGCACCAACCACCCGAACACGGGGATGCCCAGTTACATCGTGCTCGACAGCGGCAACAACAAGGAGTTCCTGCAGGAGCACTTCCTCCGCGGCAACACCCACGGCGACCTGCCCGACGCCTACGCCCCGTTCAACCCGGCGGGCGTTATCACGAAACCGCCGAAGCCGACCGGGCCGCAACGGAAGCCGGACGGTGACGTCACCTTCTCGCCTCTGCTCCACAACATGGAACTGCGGCTCCCGGCCGACCGCGCCGCGGACCGCCGCGAACTGCTCCGCGGTCTCGACACCGCGACCCGCGGGCTGGAATCGGACCGGGCGTTCGCCGCCCACGACGCGTACATCGAGCAGGCGTACAAGGTGCTCAAGGGGAGCGTCGCGGAGGCGTTCCGGCTCGACCGCGAGGAGCCGAAGACGGTCGAGCGGTACGACACGAGCGACATCACCCTGACGTGCCCGAACTTCCTGAAACTGCCCGATTTCCCGCGGCGGCCGTCGATGCTCGGTCGGCAGATGCTCCTGGCCCGGCGGCTGTGCGAGGCCGGGGCCGGGCTGGTGATGGTCGAGAATTGCGGGTGGGACTTCCACAACGAAGGGCTGAACCCGGGCGTGAAGGCCGGGCTCGAAGGCTTCGGGCCGCAGCTCGACCGGGCCGTGTCCGCGTTCCTCGACGACGTGAAAGAGCGCGGGCTAGAGGACCGGATCCTGCTGGTCGTGTGCGGCGAGATGGGGCGCACGCCGAAGATCAACCCCAAGGGCGGGCGCGACCACTGGCCGACCCTGGCCCCGCTGTTCCTCGCCGGCGGCGGGTTCAAGATGGGTCAGGTGATCGGCAAATCCGATCACGAAGCCGGTCGTCCGGTCACGACGCCGGTGACGACCGCGGACCTGATTTCCACCGTGTTGCGAACCCTGCTCGACCCGACGAAGTTGCGCCTGTTCCCGAACATCCGGGCCGACCTGCTGCGCCGCGTCGAGCAGGGCGAGCCGATCCCCGGGCTCACCTGACCCTCCCCGAAGGCACACCGATGCGCGTTCGTGCTCCTCTGCGGTCTCGCGGGCCTTTGCGCTTCTGCATCCCTTGCACCGGCCGCGGACTTCCAGCCCGGCCGGCTGCCGGCCGATCGGGTAGTGAGTTCCGCGGTCCCAGCGGAACCCGCCCCACCGCCTTGACCGATGCCCAGCGGGCACTCGAATACGCGCACCTCGCACCGGCTCCGGAACACCTCCTCACCGGCGGTGCGCTCCGGCCGATGCGGCACCTCTGGCGCTGATATCAATCACTCGTCCGACACCCGAGCCGGCGCGCCACCCAAGGGCTAAAGAAAAGGCCCGCGGTTCACCTCCCCGGTAACGCACTGGAGCTGATGCCCGTCCCACCCGTTCCCAGTTGGGAGCGTGGAGGGACGGACATCGACTCGGCTACGTCAGCGGGTCAGCGACAAATGCACCGCTTGCAATTCCGGGAAGACCCGGAGAGCGGCTCGTACGGCCCGGCGCAAGCGGTTCATGAAGTCCTTGCCGGTGAGCACCCGGTGGATCTCGGCGGCCCGGACCTCGGGCAGGTCACTCGGGACGCGGATCGTCACGTGGATCTCGTCGATCACCACGGTCTTGGCCACAACGGCTCCTGTGTTAAAGTCTGTTGGGCGAACCTACGGCATCTCGCGGGCGGCGTCGAACACCATCAGCGCGAAGAAGATGGCGGCGATCAGGTACAGCACGGCGGTCTCCGGGACGTGGGGTTGAGGGGTACGGGAACAGCGTCACGAAGTCGGAGTTGGCGGACGAGATTCGGTCGGAGAGTGGCGTTCGATTCCGGGTATCGCACGGGCTGACGCACGCACCCGAAGGCGCGTGCTTGACCGGCCGATTTCCTTCACCGAACGCGCTCATTCGACTGAACCCTTTCCGCCGATTCCGGTCAACTCACCAGGCCGAAGCGGCGGGCGGCCCGCTTCAACCAGCTCCCGGTCTGGACGGCGACGGTGGTGCTCGCCACGCTCACCGCGCCGACGGCCGCCGCGGCGGCGTGCGGCACGACCAGGCAGACGATGCCGACCGCCAGCCCGACGCCGAGGCCCACGCACAGCATCCGGCGCAGCGGCAGCGCCTCGCCGGCGACCGTGCCCGCGGCGGCCACGGCGTCGCTCGCGGCCCGGCACCGGGACGTCACCGCCTCCTTCGTCTTGGTGGCCGCACCGGTCAGCGCGTCACGCGCCGCGGCGACCTTGGTCTTGAGCCGGGCCCACGGGCCGGGCTGCTTCGGCGCGGCCACGGGCGGTGGCGCGACGGGCGCGGGGGTCGGCTCCGGGCGCGCGGGGGCGAGCATCGCCCGGAGTTCGGGGTTGGTCATGATCTCGACGATCGCGTCCTTGACGGCCAAGCGGGTGCCCTCGCGGGCGGCGTCGGCCACCGCCTGGTTGAGCCCGGCGGCCAGGGCGTCGATGATCCCGTCGAGGCGGTCGAGTTGGTCCGCCAGTTGCTTGCGCTGCGGCTTGCCGTTCATCGTGTCGGTTGCGGACATGTCTGATTCTCCGGTGTTTGGATGGTGGTTGTGGTGAGTCGGTGTTGCGGGAACGTCACTCCGCGGCTCCCCGGCGCGCGACCTGTCCGGCTGTGCCCGACCCTTCCTGGGTCGGGGTTACGGGCGGAGGCGCGTGCGTGAGGGACGCCGGGTGACGGAGTTGCCTGTGTCAGATCGGATCGAGGCGGGCGAGAACGGACTCGGCGGTGAGGAGATCGGTCGCGACGGTGAGGACGGCGAGCGCGGCGCCGGCGACGGGGCCGCCGGCCAGCCCCAGCGCCGTCGCCAGCACGCCGAAGCCGACGGCCGCGGGGAGCGTACCCCGGCGGGCCAGCCACCACCGCGCGACGTTCACCCCGACCGCGATTGCCGCTGCCGTCGGCACCGCAGGCGTCAGTTTCACTTCGTCGCGCGTGTCGCGCCCGTAGCGCGCGGACATGCGCGCGTCGGAGGGGTCGGGGGCGGACCACGGATCGCGGGTTTCGCCCCAGCGGTCGCGCTCCTCGTACTCGTCGTCGCGCCACTCGCCCGGGCGCGGTGCCGGGTGGCTTGTCGAGGGTCGGGTCGCGTTGGCGAGGACATGGTCGATGAGGGCAGCGACCAGCACGTCGCGGACCGCGCCGCCGACGGCGCCGGCCAGTTCGGTCGCCAGGGCCGCGCGGACTTTGACTTTCAGTTCCGCGAGCGAGTCGGCCAGCCGGTGGACCCGTTGCGTGACGAGGGCGGTCATCGCACGCCTCCGGTGCCGAGGTTGAGCTGCTGCAGGCCGGCGTACAGGGTCGCCAGCACCTTCTTCTCCTTCTGCGACATCTTCAGTGCGGCCACCAATCGGGCCGCCTTCGTCGCGGCGTCGGCCAGAGCCGCGCGTAACTCCTCGGCGGCAACGAGCGGATCGGGCGCGTCGTTCGTGGGTGGGTCTGGTCGCGCGCCCGGGATGCGGCCGTTTGGCTCCTGCGGTTTCATGACGGTGTCTCTTTCGGGGTCGGGGTTGTGTTTGGGATTGGTGAGTGGGACTTTGGCGTCAGAACCGGGCAAGCGGGTTCCGGACGTTACTGCCAGTTCCGGGTCGAGGAGCGCGGCGAGCACGGTCACGCCGTCGCCCTCGCCGACCAGGGTTTTGCCGGGAGTGATTCTCAGCGTGTGGCAGCCGAGCGCGAGCACGCGGGTCAGCGCCCGCCGGTCCAGCACGATCCGCGCCGCCGGTCCCGTGACCGGCGAGCGGGCCAGAAGAACTTCCTTCACCGCGCCGGTGTCATCGCCGGCGCGGACAATGAGAAGCCCGTCCGCGTCGAGTGTGACCGGTCGGAGATCGTGCCCCTGGCCCGGCAGTCCGGGTAACTGCGGGAACACCGCGGCCGCGTCGTCGCGGTCGAGCGCCACGGTCGTCGGCGCGTGTCGTGGGATCACGGCGGCCACGTCCGGGAACTTGCCGGGCGGCGCGACGCCGTGCCACGCCGTCCAGTCGCCCACGGAGACGACCAGGTGCGATGTCGTGCGGCCGACACGCGCCTCGGTCTCGTCGCGCACCTCGGGCGAACCGAACAGCGGGATCGCGGGAACGAGCACGTCCTCCGCAAACGGGAACGTGAACCCACCGAAGAGGACGGCGACCTTGCCGTCGGTGGCGATGACCTGCCCCTTCGCGCCGCGGACCTGAACCCGGCTGAGCGCGTACCGGCCGTCCTCGCGGCTGGAGGTGCGCCCCGCCTCGTGCAGAGCGGCGAGCAGTTTTTCCGCGACCAGCGTCATCTCCGGTCGCGGGAGCGGGTCGTGCTGTTTGCCGGGCAGGACGAACGCCACCGGGACCGAGCCGGGGGCAACGCCGTCCGCGCCCCACCGCGCGACGCCTTCGAGCCGGTCCCCGGCGTCGAACGCAACCGGCTCGTCGGCGTTGGCGGCGACGGCCTCCAGCGCGGTCATCGGTACGACCAGTACTTCGGCCCGGCTCCGCGCGGAGGTGCCGTACCCGAGTTCGAGGGTGACTTCGGGGAACGTCGCGGTAAGCGTGACGCGGCCGTTCGCCTGCCGGATCACGACGCACGGGGCCGGGCCGCGCGGGCGCCCGGAGGTGCACTTCGCGCACGCGGCGCGGAACCGCCGGGCGAGCCGGCGCGGGAACGCGATCATGGAATCTCCTCGGATCGGGGTGGTGAAGCGTTGAGGTCAATCAACGCGCCAGCCGGCGCGTGCCAGTTCCTCCGCGGTGTCGAACGTCTCGTGCGGCAGCGCCAGGAACGCGGACAGGTCGGGCGGCAGAAAAAATAGGTTCGTGAGGTACACGGTCGTGCCGTAGCCGGCCCGCCCGGCGGCCCGCGCGTCGAACACGACCCCCAGTTCCTCGGCCCGACCCGGCCGCCGGCGCACCACGGGTAGAAAGGGCCACACGGGCCACAGCGCGGGGGCGGTGAGGAACAGCACCGTCCGGTCCCGCACGCACACGCGGCAATTCGCCATCGCAGTCTCCCGGAATGGGACGAGGGGAACGAAGAAGGCCGGTCCACCGCGGACCGGCCCGGAAACGACAGCGGGTTCGCGTGCTCACACGGCGGGTTCGGCGGACTCGCCCGCGATCTCGGCGACCCTCGCGCGCAGCGCGTGCTCGGCGTCGGCGACCGCGCGGTCGAGACGCTCGCGCTCGCCGGAGAGGTACTCGGCGTAGGTTTGCAACTTGAACTTCGTGTTGCGGATCTTCTCGGCGGCGCGCTGGAGCGTGTCGGCCCGCGTGTCGGTCCCGAACTGCGCCACCGCGGCGCGGTGCTCGGCGACCACGGCCGCGAGTCCGTCGGCCACCGCCTGGGTCACCGAGCGGTCGCCTTCCTCGGTGCCCGCCGGCACGGGGAACCGGAGCAACCGCCCGCCCACGCGGTTCAGGAACACCTGGATCTTGTCGGTGAAGCCGGCGTGTTGCTGCGGGACGAAGTAGCAGCCCCCACCCGGTCGAATGCCGAAGAGGTCCGCCTGGCGCTCGAACAGTTTCTGCACCACTCGCGTTACGTCCGAACCCGTGCGAACCGCGATGCAGCGGTCGAGTTCCTCTTGCGCCGCGGTGGCCAGGCCGGGCAGCGCGCAGGACACGCCGCCGGTCTGCTTGTCGAGCGTGAGTGTGGTCTCCAGTGTGTACTCGTAGCGGTCGTCTTCGCGGGTCTCCTGGGTGAACTGGAACTTGATGGTGGTCGCGTCCTCGGCGACCGGGCGGATGATGCGCTGGTCCGAGAGCCGCTTGCACGCGCGGGCGAACGCGTGTCGCGGGGCCAGTTCGCGTGCCACCCCCGGATCGAGGTCGGCGGCTTCGAGCGCGCGCACCAGGTCGGCGTGCGGAACAGCGAGGCCGGGGCACGCCCAGGCGATCACCTCGCCCAACAAGCGGGTGCCGGCGCCCACGGGCACCGGTAACGGAACGGTCGCGGTCACGGGTAACCTCCTTCGCGCGAGTGGAAACGAAGCGACCCGGCGGACGTTCCGCCGGGTCGGGTACGGGATCAGATTCGGAACGGGTTGCCGGTTCAGAGCGACAGAACCCGGCCGACGGCGTCGGCGGCGGGGTCGAGTGACCGGACCGAGTGCACCTCGTCGCTGACGAGTGCCAGGTCGCCGGGCGGGTTGTCGATGACGAGGGAGACGACGCGGGCTCGCGTCTGTCGCTTCCAGGCGAGGAACCGGGCGCGCAGGTCGGCCGGGATGCGCGCCCGCGCGTCGGTCAGGAAGATCAGGTCGGTCACGCCCAGCGGCGCGCCGATCTCCTGGTACATCCGGGGCATTTCCTCGATCGGCACGTCGAGGTCCGAGCCGTGCCCGATGAACGCCGACAGCCAGTCGCACAGCGCGGCCTCGTTCCACCGGCCGGGCCGCAGTGCGAGGAGCCGTTCGCCGGACTTGCCACTATACGCGACCAGCCCGCACCACCGGCGCTGCTGTCGGGCCACCCACGCCAGAGCCAGCGCGAGCGCCTTCGCGGTGTGCGCCTTGGCCCCGTCCATCGACCCGGATTCATCGACAACGCAGACGATCGGCCCTTTGCCCACCGGCTCGACGGCGTGATGTTCGCGGCAGAGGGCTTGACGTTCGACGATCCGGCGCAGGGTGTCGAGTTCCAACTCCGGCACCGCGAGCCGGACCAACTCCGAGGGCAACAGCCGTCCGATGTCGCCGCCCGGCTCGACGCCGACCACGTCGTCCAGTCCGTGCGACACCTTCTGCCGCTGCTTCGACTGCGCGACCCGGCGGAACCGGCCCGCGAGTTCGCTGATCTTGCGGAGCCCCGGATCGTAGCGCACCCGCTTGTAGATTTCCGCGATGGCGCGGGGGTCGTTGCTCCCCGGCTCGCCCGGCCCCAGTCCCATCGCGGACGCCGCGTCCTTCAGGTCGCTCACCTCCTTGCCCGCTTCGACGACGGCCTTGCCGACCGCGCGCAGGGCCGCCATCTCGCGGGACAGGTCGCCCCCGCTCTCCGTGGGCGCGGATCCGCCCGCGGTCTCCGTCGTGTCCTCCGTCTTGAGTTTGGCGAACTGCTCGGCGAAGTGCCCCGCGGCGATCGCGGCGGCGGTGTCGTCGAGTCGGGTGGCGGCGTGCAGCGCCCGGTACTCGGGCGTGTCCAGCATCTGCGCGAGGAACTCGTGCCGCCGCGGGTCGGCGCACGCGCCCACCAACTTCGGGTCCGGCTCGAACGCGGCTGCGAAGAAGTCCGCGGCGGCGAACGCGTCGGTGCCGGACTTCCGCAGCCGCTCGCTCTCGGCGACGAGGTCGCGCCCGCGGCGCAACCCCCACTCGTCGAGCGCGAGCGCCGTCGGACTCTGCGGCTCCTCGGTCTCGGTCGTCGTGTCGGTGACGGGCGTGGCTTTTGCACCGTCCGGCGGGCGCGCGGGCTTCGCGCCCAGGTCGAGCACCTTGAGCAACTCGTTCGGGTCCATGTGTCTCCTCGGGTGGGAACGAGTGGCTCAGTCGCGACAGTCGAAGAGCGGCATGTGGTCGAGGTCCGCGAGAAACTCGGCCCACGAGAACGACCGGCCCAGTCCGACCACCGAGGTCAAGTTGGGCCGGGCGTTCGCCTCGATGGCGCGCGCGCGGGCGAGCCGTTCGGGGTGGTGCTCGCGGAGCCAGACGATCTCCTTGTGGGACCATGATGAACTCCGTTGTGAGTGGAAAAGAAAGCCGGCGCGGCGACCTCAACGTTAGTCGCCGTGCCGGTCACGATTGACAGCGGGTGCGTACTCAGACGGCTTCGATGCTGGCGAGTTTGAGCTTCCTGAGTTGGTCCTTCAGGTACACGCGCGCCTTCTCCAGTCGCCCGTTGCCCGACAGCGCGGCGAACTGGCGGTCGATCTCGCCGAGCTTCGCGGCGGCCTTCGCGGCGTCGGCCAAGTTGCGCACGTCGGTTGCGGCCAGCACCGACTCGACTTCGAGGAGCAGTTGCGTGACGCGCATTC
>CANLGS010000026.1 GCA_947490035.1 Gemmataceae bacterium | reverse complement strand
GTTTTGGAGAGGAAGGACCGACCGGGTTTTGAAAACGACGCAGTTCGGGTTCGTTTATGGTTCGCGCGGTTCCCGTGAAGGGAAAACCGTGCCGCTTATTCTTGTGGCACAGGCTTTCCAGGCTGTGATTCCCCGAACTTTGCGAACACAGGCTGGAAAGCCTGTGCCACAAGAAGACACCAAGTGCTTCAACCCTAACCGTTCGGCACGAAGCGCGATACGGCTGAATTATTTTACGACGCACGCGCGTCGCGAGATTCGGCAAACCGTGCCGAATGTGCGGGCAGTGCCGCACTGTTTCGCGAACGTAACACCTTTCCAGGTGTCTATCGGCATTATACGACCTTGTCTGCCGCGCCGTCGGGCAGATCGCGGTTCCCGAATGCCGCCGAGAGCAGATAGAATCCGACCGCGACGCACAACAGCAACTGGAACCCGAGAACCACCGACGAGTTCTCGGCCAGCCCGCCGACGAGCGCGCCCGCGACGTTCGCCCCGAACACGCGGTCGGGCTGCGTGGTGCGCTTGAAGCTGGTCGCAAAGATCACGCCCGCGAACGCGATCGGGGCGAACACTAACGCACACGCGCCGATCACTTGCACCAGCGGCGACATGCCGAGGAACACCTTCGGCGAGATCACCAGCCCGACCGCGAGCGCGACGACCAGACCGACGTAGTACGGCTCCAGCCGCTTCGGGTTCACCTTCCCCGCGAACAGGTTTCCAAAGAGGCTCATCACCAAGATGGCGGCGAACACCGCGGTGTTCACCATCCACGTGCCGCCGAACAAGAGCGCCATTTCGACCACGGCCTTCGTCTCGACGAGCATGAACCCGGCGCCGAGGAAGAAGGCGCGGAGCATACCGGGGTAGTCAGGCGGCGCCGCGGCGCCGGTGTTCGCGCTGTCGGGGGCGAGCGCCTTCTTCCCGCCGAACGCCCACCACAGCCCGACCGAGAGGATCACTGTGAGGATAATGCTGGTCCACGTCTGTCCGGGGACGCGCGCCTTGCGGGTGTAAAGGAACGGCCAGTTGTCGTCGGCCGGGCGCAGCGTGCCGTTGCTCTCTTCCACCTCGGCGGTGACCAGTCCGAGCCACATCGGTGCGATATCGTCGTAGATGACTTGCCCGGCCTCGTTGCGCATTGGCACGTCGGTGTCGTTTCCGGCGGCGTCCTTTTGGTAACGGACCGTTCGCACAGCGTGTTGCGAGCGCGGCGGCGGGTTTGTTGGCGGGGACACGCCGAACCGGGCTTCCGTGTCCTTCGGAACGCCGGTCCACCACGGGTACCAGTACTTCACCGGTTGGCCGTGCCACGGCTCGATCACATTGCGCAGCGGGTCCGCGTCCGCACCGCCGTAGCGCGGATCGAACGCCTTGCGCAGCGGGCCGACCACCTCCGGACCGCCGGCGAAGAACCCGGTACACATCGTGTTGCCGCCGTCGCCGGCGCGGATCGCACCCACGGGCGGGGTGGTGACGACGACCGGGTCCACGCCGTCGAACGCGGTGCGCAGTTGCTCGCGGATGCGCACCGCGATCCACGGCTGGCGGAAGAAGTTGTACACCGCGTACACGCCGGTCGGCTTCAGCACGCGGCGCACGTCCTGGAATGATTCGAGCGTGAACAGGTAGCTTTCCAACCGCAGGTTCGAGTACCCGGACTGGAGGACGAGCGAGTCGATGAGCGCGAACACGACGAGGTCGTAGGTTCCCGTTTCCGCCTTGCGGAGGAAGTTCCGGCCGTCGTTGATGGTGACCTTCACGCGCGGGTCGTCGAACGGTTCGTCCGGGTGGTACTTCTGCCCGAGTTCCTGAATCACCGGGTCGATCTCGACGGCGTCGATCTGCGCGTCGGGTGCGGCCCAGAGCAGCGCGCGGGCCACGTCGTTGCCGTTGCCGGCGCCGATGATGAGGACGCGCTGGAACGGCTTCCACGCGGGGCTGCCGTCCGGCCCCTTGAGGTCGCGCTGGAACAGGTACGGTAGGGCGTAGGCCACCTCCGCGACCGGCGGGTCTTGTCGCGGTTCCATCAACTGCTGGCTGATGAGGTTGGTGTTGATGCGGTGGTTCTGGTTGGTCAGGCCGACCGGGATGGAGTCGATGCGGTAGTACTCGCTCCAGATGGTCCGCCGGTCTTTGAGCGGGACGTAGCCGGAGGTGACGAAGGTCAGCGCGACGGCCCCCACCAGGCAGACGATCGGGGTGAGGACGGAACCTTTCTCCCCGGCCGGAAGCTGCTCGCGGCTTCGCACCAAGTCGCCCTTCACCAGCAGGTACGCCAGGACGCCGCCAGCGAGTCCGAACCACACCAGCGGCGGCAATCGCAGGACCGAACACATCGCGAACATGCCGATGCCCACCAAGCTGCCGAGCAGGTTCGCGCTGTACGCGGTGGTGCGGTTGGTGACGCGTGTGAACGCCCGGCCCATCTCCTGACCGGGGCCGACCATGACGCCCGCGATGATGACGAAGAACAGCGCGCCGACGAGTTCCATCGGCACGGTGAACGGCAGCGGGTTCTTCAGGTGGACCATCGTCTCGGTGCCGAAGTACACCACGTCCGGCTTGGCCGGGTTGCCGACCGCGAAGATCGGTTGCAGGAACGGCGAGTTGAAGTCGGCGACGATGCCGAGGACGATCCCGACGAACAGCCAGTACGGGGTGTGGCGGATGAAGTCGGTGGGCCGGCGGGCGACGAGGCACCCGACGGACATACCGACGAAGCACGCGAGCAGCACGAGGTTGACGAAGAACGTGAGGAACAGGACGTGCGACGGGAACCAGCGGATGCAGGCGAGTTCGAGGAACAGGACGAGCCAGCTAACGAGGAACAGGTCGAAGGCCGGGCGTTCGCGCATGGAAAGGCTCGGGTATCGGGGGTATCGGGGGTATCGGACGTGTGCCGTCCGGACGGTGTACGGAGCATAGTGCGCGACGGACACCCGTGGCGCGTTGTCCGAAGGGTAGTGCGCTGAGCGACCAATGCCGGAAAGCAAGCGACTTGCCGAAGGACGCCAAAGGACGCCAGTAGCCCCCTTAGACCAAACCCCACAAATCCTAGCGTTTGGTCTAAGGGGGCCAAAGAGCGCCAACTCGTGTCACCCCCAGCGGTTCATGACCCAAAGCGTCACATTATCGCGAGATTCCGCCGTAATGTTCAAATTCACGCTTGACAGCTTGAAACCCTCGTTTACCATCACGCTCAGATCACTTCATTCGACCGGATGCCCAGCCGTTCCGCGGTCGTTCGCCTGCTTCGGAGAGCCGACATGAACACGCGGTTGCTCGCACTCCCCCTGACCCTCGGCGCGATGCTGTTCGCACTGGGCTGTAGCTCGCACGTCGAAATGCCCGTGACGGCCGCAGCGATGCCCGACGAGAAGCCAAAGGGCGACGTGTTGCCACAGGCGCCGATGCCGCGAGTGAAGAAAACCACGGCTGAACTACTCGTCGGCAAGTGGAAGAAGGTCGAACCCGTCTCCGGAACCACGCATACGAGCGAGTACACCCATGATGGGAAAGCTGTCGGGACGAGTAGTGACAGGAACGGCGTCCGAGTGCGCGCTCTCGAGTACCGCCTGATCGGGACGACTCTCGCCTTCACCCCGTCGGACGCCAACTATTCTTCGTCTCCCAAGCACGCGCAACAACGGACGAGTTTCGTCGAGTCGGTAACCGAGGACAAGCTTGTCATCGTCCTCGTCATCAACGGCCGGTGGACGCTGGAGGGCGCGCGGGAGCAGGCGCACATTCGTGACGAACCGGTCGAGCGCTGGCTGAACGAAACCTGGGTTGAGCGCCACCGCTCCGTTTACGAGAGAATCAAAGGCGACAAGTAGGGACTTCAACAAGTTGGAGTTCACAAACGCAGGCACAACGGGGAGAAGGCGATGCTCTGAAACCGCTTGATGACGCTGTGGTCCTCCAAGACTCTCGTGCCCTCAACGCGCGCCCGCCTCGTTGGGGAGGAATTGGAGCAGCGCCTGACGCCGTCAAAATACCTGTGGTTCCCAACGTTCGGCAACTTCAAGTGGGACAACGGCCCTGGCGGCGCAGTCAACTGGCTGGTGCAAAACGAGAATCCCGGTCCACTCGATGACGAGTGGACCGCAGCCACAACAGTTCCGGGTGCCTTAGACGATGTCGTTTTGGCCGCCAGTTACCCCACGACGGATGGGACGACCGGCGCGTACAAGGCCAACGCACGCGGCGTTCAGTTCCGCGCCGGCCGGGCTGGTGTGCGTGCCGTCGGCCGCGGTGATTGCGTCGTGGTCGGGCGGCGCCGGGGTGTCCGTTCACGGTGCCGCGGGTTTGGCATAGGGCGGTACGGTTCCCGAGGGCGTGTGGGCACCGCCGGCGGGTGCGGGCGAGCCGAGTGCGGTGCTGAGTTGGAGGAGAAAGAAGATGGCGGCGGCGCGGTCGCGTGGGAGAATGGCTTCGACCTGCTCCGGGGTCAGGGTGCCGGAGCGGAACGCCGCGACGAAGGCGGAATCGAGTATCGGGACCACGAGCATCGTGCCCGTGATTCTCGACAACCACCGGGAAAGTGGAAGCCCCGTTCAGAAGGCTGAAGGGTTACGTAACTCCTAGTTGTTACGAGTTCGGGCGTCTCGGGCGCGGTGGAAAGCAGTGGATCGACCACGGTCGGAACGGTGCGATCTTCCAGCTCTTCGAGGCGCAAAGAGGCGCCGTTGTGGCGACTGGTACGCATCGGCAATCCTTGCGGGTTGAGCAGAAGGTGTGGAATCAGTTTCGCACGAGCGAAGAAACTGTCAAGTGCAGCGTGAAGGAAATCGTTCACCCATTTCCCCCCATCACCAGCGGGCGCAGTTCGCCCGCGAGGAAGACACTTCCGGTCACGCACACCAAGTCGGCTTCGGTCGCGGCGGAGCGGGCGGCGTGCCACGCGTCCGCGGCGGTCGCGTGGACGCTGAACGGCTTCCCCGGCGCGACGGCGGCGAGCGTTGCGGCCAGCTTCTCCGGCGGCACGCATCGCGGGTTGATGCCGTACTTCGTTAAGTGGAAGTGGTCGAAGTAGCTCGCCAGGATGCGGAGGATGTCCGCGAACTGCTTGTCCGACGACACCGCGAACACCACCCGCTTCACGCCGGCCGCGGGGAACGACTCGCGCAGCGTGGACACCAGCGCCTCCGCGCTCGGCACGTTGTGCGCGGTGTCGAGGATGATTGTGGGCCGCTCGCGGATCACTTCGACGCGTGCCGGCCACTTCACTTCGGATAGGCCGCGAACAACGGCCGCGTCAGGGATGTGCATTCCAGTAGCGCGAAGGCGGGCGAGTGTGATGATTGCGACGCTCGCGTTTTGGCGTTGGTGCGCGCCAAGGAGGGAAGGAGCAACAGGGGGCTTACGCCCCCCGCTCGCCAAATACAAAGGGGCGCTCAGCTCATCCGCCACGCGGCGAATCACTTCGCGCGGGCCGTCCTGCGTCACGCCGCTCACCACCGGCACGCGGCGCTTGATGATCCCGGCCTTCTGAAACGCGATGGCTTCCAGCGTGTTGCCGAGTTGCGCGGTGTGGTCGAGGCCGATGTTCGTGATGACCGACACCAGCGGGCGGCACACGTTCGTGCTGTCGAAGCGCCCGCCGAGGCCGACTTCGAGAATCGCGATGTCGCACCTTCGCCGCACGAAGTGTAGGAAGCCGAGCGAGGTGCCGATCTCGAAGAACGTGGGCGATGGGAGTTGTGTTTCCGCTTCCATCGCGCGCACCGCTGGCGCGATTTCCGCCATGCCCGACGCGAGTTCCGCGTGCGAGATATTCGCGCCGTCCACCTGAATGCGCTCTTCGACGTGTTCGAGGTGCGGCGACGTGAACAGCCCGACGCGATACCCCGCGACTCGCAGCACCGACGCGAGCATCGCGCACGTCGAACCCTTGCCCTTCGTGCCGGTGACGTGAACGAGGCGCAGCCGGTCTTGCGGGTCACCGAGGCGCCGCAGGAGGGCGCGCATCCGCTCCAACTTCAGGTCGAGCGGCCCGGCCGACCGCACCTCGAAGTTGACGCGGGCGTACCAGAACGAAATGGCCTCGGCGTAGGTCATCGAATCGCTGTTAGCTGTTAGCTGTTAGCTGTTGGCCAGAGAGCGGACAGCTTGGCAGCCGGGAATGGCAGTGTTGTACAAGCCGCGCCCATGCCACACCAAACGAAAGCGGGAGCAGGCTTTCACCCACTCCCGCCGACTGCTGGCTAACGGCCAACAGCGAATAGCCAACTGCTATCCCTGAATGGGCATGCACACCTGTTCGAGCAACTTCTCGCACTTCTCTTGAACGATGTCGGCGAGGTTGGGTAGCGGCGTGCCTTCGGGCAGCGACTCGCGCACCGCCGCCAGCCACCGCGGGAACGCGTACATCTGCGCGAACCCGTCCAGCGACACCGGCTCCAGGCGCGTGTGCTTGCCGCGGCGCTCCGCGTCTGACAGTAGCGCCTTGCTCTTGCCGGTCGTCGTGATGTCGTCTTCCGGGCGGAGCAGCACCAGCAGATCGACCATCGCGGGTTCGGTGTCCAGCACCGCGATCTTCACTTCCAGGTCTTTCGGCTTGCCGGCGCCGCGCGCGAGGAACAGCCCCAGACCCATCCGCCACGGCTGCCCGTCCTTGCAGGCCCAGTGCGCGATCGTGACCACGCCATACGTCGGGTGTTCGCCATACGACCACTCGTTGACGACGTGCTGAAGGCGCCACGGGCCGACCTTCACGCCGTGCTCGTGACACACCGTGAGGAACGCCCCGAGACCCGCTTGAAGCTCACGAGTCGCACCCGTCAGCGCGCCTTCGGGTTCGAGCTTCCGGCGTGCGGCGCGCTGCTCTTGCTCCCACAACTCGACGAGTGCCGCACCGTCCAGTTTCACCACAGCGGCGGCTTGTACGCTCGCTGGTAGCGGCGGCGGAAAGGTCGCGGCGACCGCCGGCACCTCCGGGGCCGCGCTTGCTTGAGGCGAGCGGGGGGCGTCAGCCCCCTGTTCGAGCGTAGCAGGTGGAGTGAGCTGTTCAGTTAACAGGGGGCTGACGCCCCCCGCTCGCCCGGAATCGTCATCGACGGCCACGGCCATCGGGATGTCGGCCGGCGTCTCCACCACGTCCACGTGCTTGAACGTCACCGACGCCGGCAACGGCGGGGGCGCTTCGTCCTCGTCGCGCCCCAGCAGTGCGGCGATCCGGCTCATGGGGTCGGACGACACCGGCGCGTCCAGCGCGATCGTTTCCGTCACGTCGAACCGCACATCTGGCATTTCAAGTGGCGCGACTTGCTCTTCCAACAGGGGGCTAACGCCCCCCGCTCGCCCGGCGGAGATCGCATCGTCTGGGCCGTAGACGACGTGATCGAACAGGTGGCGGAACTGCTGAAGCATGTCGCGCAACGTCGGCTCCGTCCGCGCGATGCGCGTGACCTGTTCGTCCGCGAACGGGAAGATCTCGGGCACCACTTCACCGGCCGGCAGTTCGCCCAAGCAGGGCCGCAGGCGCGCTTCGACGACGCGGCGAACGAGGTCCGCGGCGGGCGCTTCGAGCCGGATCGCCTTCACGGTGCCGTGCTTGGGAACGTGAACCGGGTTGTTCAACCGGTCCTGAATGTAGCCGTCGAGCGACGGCACGAACCGGTTCCACAGGCCGCGCTCGGCGAAGATCAGGAAGCACAAACCGTCGATCTGGTGCATCACTTGAACAATGCCCGCGAAGAACGCCTCCGCGGTCTTGTGCGCGTCGTCGGTGCGGCGCGCGAGCAGCAGGTCTTCGAGCTGGTCGAACGCGACCACCACCGGCGTCTTCAAACTGCGGAACACTTCCGTCAGCACCTTGAACAGCGCGAGGACGAGGTCTTGTCGCGTCGGGCGGACGTGGAACTCCAACTCCGCGAAGCCGAACGTGAGGAAGTTCGCGAGGTCCGATTCGTCGCGTAGGAGAGCCGCCTTCGCGAACCCCTGGAAGATGTGCCGGCGCATCAGCCCGCCGGCGTTGTGCGTCTCGTTCTTCTGGACGTGCGCGCTCAGAAGGTCGAACGCCTTCTGCGGCGACAGCCCCGCCTCCGCGAGCGCCTGCGCGACCGGCGTCGGCATCCGCGCGAAGTTCGAGTACCCGCTCAGGTTTTCGGCCAACCACTCGGCGCGCTCGCGTGCCTGCTGCGAGCCAAGCCCGAGCCGCCGCGCCCACCGGCCGAGGCCCGCGGGCGGGAACAGTTCGACCTTCTCGTCGTCGCTCAGTTCGCGCAGCGCGATGCCGAGTTGCCGGCGCACCAGTTGATCGCCAACGTAGTCGAGGGGGCGCACGCCCTTCTGCTTCCCGCCACCGAGGAGCGTGTCGATGATCTGGAACAGCAGGTATTCGAGGAAGTCCGAATCGCGCTGGTACGTGCCCGGCGTGACGAGCAGTTGCCATTGCCCGCTCGTGCCGTGCTTGATGCTGTGCAGCAGGTGCGTCTTGCCGGCGCCCTTGTTACCGAGGATCGGCAGGACTTCGCTGTGCGTCTGCGGGTCGTAGCGGTACAGGTCGATGATCGCGTGGAGCAGGTCGCGCTCGGCCGCGAACAATTCCGGCACGTGGAACCGCGCGCAGACCTCGTCGTCCGGGTTGCGGGCGAAGTAGTTGCGGAACGGGTTGCCGGCGCGCTTGAGTACGTCGCGCGTGCGCCCGGTCAGGGTCGGTTCGGGGGCGAGGGTCGTAGCGGTCATCAGGTGAACCTCCGTGTTCAACCGCGAAGGGAAGCGTAGTAGGAGATACCGTGGCCGATGAGCAGGGCGTATTGTGGTTCCGGCAGCGCGTACAGCGGGCCGGTCCACGCGGGGAGAGAGACGGTGCCGTCCGCGTGCAACTGCCGCAGACAATCGTGGAACGCGCCGATCGTGAGCGAGTCCGTGAGCGCGAGCGCGCGGAACAACTCCGGGAGCGGGCAGTCGGTCGGGCCGGCGTGGTCCGCGAGGTACGCGCAGATCGCGGGAGCGAGGTCGGGCGCGTCGAGGACAGCGATTTCTTCTTGCCCTCTCCCCTTGCGGGAGAGGGTGGCGAGGCTTTGCGAGCCGGGTGAGGGGTGAGACGTTAACCCATCGAGTCGCCACCCCTCACCCGTCGGCGAAGCGCCGCCACCCTCTCCCGCAAGGGGAGAGGGAGAAGATAAAGGCAGCCGCGCCGCCGTCACCCCCGGCAGCACGCGTGACACCGCGTCCTTCAACCCTTGCAGGCTGTCCGCCATGCGGCGGGCGGTCGTGAGCAACTCGCCCACCTCGCCCTGCCGCGCTTCGAGCACGCGAACGAAGTCTTCGAGCACCTGCTTCGGGTTCACGGCCGCGAGCAGATACTCCCACCCCTTCTCCGACAGCGCGTACAGGTCGCGCGGCGTCTTGCCCATCGCGGCGGTGCCGACCACGCGCAGCAGGTCGTCCGCGAGACACTTCTCCGCGGCGAGTTTGGCACTCGCGGCGTTCGGGAACAGGCCAGCGTCGGCCTTCCCCGCATAAAGGGGTAAGCCGGTCGGCTCGGCGGCGACGCGGGCGAGCGCGTCGAGAATCTGTTGCGTGAGTTTGTCGGCCACGGGTTCCGCTTCCGTGCGGGCAAGGAAAGTAGTCGCGAAGATGCTACGCCGAACCGGAGTCGCGTTGCAACCCCGACTCGCACGCGTCATGATTGGCGCAGGATTCCACCCGCACACGGCGAAGGAGAAGACCCATGCCCATTCGGAGAGTGGCGGCATTCGCGCTCGCGGCGTTGCTGATGGCGAGCGCTGTCGCGCCCGCCGCGGACGAGCCGAAGTTGCCCGACGTGAAGGCGTTCGACAAGGTCGTGATCGACACGCTGCGCGCCGTCCATAACACCGGCGCGGACCTGTACAACGAGAAGAAGGACTTCGCCGGCGCGTACCGCATCTATCAGGGTGCGCTCATCACGGTGCGCCCGCTGCTGGCGCACCGGCCGGACGCGCAGAAGATCATCGAGACCGGGCTGGCGGACGCGGACAAGGAGACCGACGCGGCCCGCAAGGCGTTCGTGCTGCACACGGCCATCGAGGGCGTGCGCAACAACCTGAAAGAGGTCACGAGCGAGAAGAAGGTGGAACCGCCGGTGAAGAAGCCGAGCGGGCTGCCCGTCGCGCCGCCGCCGCGGGAAAAGAAGCCGAGGTAACCGTTCTGGTAGGTGCCGCGAGCCGAGCGGCACGGCTGCCCAACGCGAATAATCTTCCGGACACCCGCGTCGCCCACCCGCGGGCTATCCCGTGCCGCTCGGCTCGCGGCACCTACCGAAGAACACCATGCCGAGTAATGAACCCGCGCCGGGCCGGTATCGTCACTACAAGAGCGGCGAGTACGAGGTCATCGGCGTCGCGCGTCACAGCGAGACCGACGAACTGCTCGTCGTGTACCGGCCGCTGTACAACGCGACCGGGCTGTGGGTGCGCCCGCTCGCGATGTTCCTCGAAACGGTCGCGCACGACGGCCAGACCGTGCCGCGCTTCGCCTACATCGGAACGCCATGACTGTGCTTGTCGGAACGCTCGCATCTGTTCGCCGTGCCATCGAGCAGGTGGCCGCGACCGACGCGACCGTGCTGATCCTGGGCGAAACCGGAACCGGCAAGGAACTCGTCGCGCGGGTGCTGCACGAACACAGCCGCCGATCGCGGGCCGCGTTCGTCCCGGTGAACGGCGCGGCGCTGGTGCCGGCGCTTGTCGCGAGTGAGTTGTTCGGGCACGAAGTTGGCGCGTTCACCGGTGCCGTAAAGAGGCGCGTGGGGCGCTTCGAGCAGGCGCACAACGGCACGCTGTTCCTCGACGAAGTGGGCGACCTCGAGCCTGACGTGCAGGCGACGCTACTTCGCGTGCTTCAAGAGCGCGTCGTCGAGCGCCTGGGCGGTGGCGACCCAATCCCGGTAGACGTGCGGCTTGTCGCGGCCACGAATCGCGACCTCGCGTCTGACGTGCGCGCCGGTGTGTTTCGCGCCGACCTCTTCTACCGGCTGAACGTGTTTCCGATCACGCTCCCGCCGCTGCGCGACCGCAAGAATGATATTCCCGCGCTCGCGGCTCACTTCCTCAGCCACTTCGCGAAGCGGCACCACAAGCCCGCGACCGTCGTCCCCGCACGCGCTCTCCGCCTGCTCGATGCGCACGACTGGCCGGGCAACGTGCGCGAACTCCAGAACGTGATCGAGCGCGCGGTGATCGTCAGCGACGGCGACGAATTGGTAGTCGATCCCACGTGGCTCGCGGCGGCTTCGCCGGCCGAGACTGCGCGCACCTGGGCGGAACAGGAGAAGGGGCGCATCCGCACGGCGCTGCGTTCCGCGAACGGCCGCGTCTACGGCCCCGGCGGCGCCGCGCAGCGGTTGGGGCTGAAGCCTACCACGCTCTATGGCAAGATGCGCAAGCACGGCCTCAAGCCAGGAGAGTAGTCCTCACGCTCCGCGTGAGGTCTTCTCGCAGCGAATCGCTTGCCCGTTCGCCACCGCAAAGACCTCACGCGGAGCGTGAGGACTACTCTCCAACCGCATTTCGTCACCCGACCAAATCGCGTCGTCACTTCCGCCTCGAATTGCCGCATTTGCAGCACATTTCGCGCGGCACGCGACATGCAATCCCGCCTCGCGGTTCCAACTTCAACTTCGACCGAAGAGGTGACGCGATGGCGATGGTCGTGACCGCTCCCTGCGCAGGATGCAAATACACCGATTGCGTGGTGGTGTGCCCGTGCGAGTGCTTCTACGGCGACGAGCAGCAACTCTACATCGACCCGGACGACTGCATCGACTGCGGCGCGTGCGTCCCGGAGTGCCCGGTCGAGGCGATCTTCCTCGACTCCGACGTGCCCGCGAAATGGACCTCTTTCGTGCAACTGAACGCCGACCGGGTGGCGGTACTCAAGCCGCTCGGCGCGCACGTCACGGAGAAAGTTCAGCGCTAACTCGCGCGCGTCGGCGCTTCACAACGGCCGGTGGGTCGTGTACTCTCAACGCGATCCCACCACTCCCCGGAGGCTGTTCATGCAATCCCGCCGCGAGTTCCACGCCAAGCTCATCGGCTCCGCGATCACGTTCTCACTCATCGAGACGCTGTGGTCGCGTAGCCTGTTCGCCGACGACGCCAAGCCCACCATCCAGAAGTGGATGGCCGAACTGGTCGAGATCACAAAAGACCTCAAGGGCCAGAAGCTCACCGACCTCCAGTTCCAGACGAAGATGGAAGACCTGTACAAGCGGGTGGACCTCACCGAGCTGTGCAAGGTCATCAAGCTCGACGAGGCGGAGAAGAAGAAGCTGCCCGACAGCGGGGCCGCGAGCTTCGGGTTCGACCTGTCGAAGGTGGAAGGCTTGCCCGCGGACGTGGGGTTCGGCAAGCAGATCTTCGCGTGCAAGAAGGGCCGCAGCATCGTGCCGCACGGCCACGCGAACATGTGTACCGGGTTCATCATCCTGAAGGGCGAGTGGCACGGCCGCCACTACGACCGCGTCGAGACGAACAAGGACGACTACGTCATCAAGCCGACCATCGACCGCACGTTCAAGCCGGGCGAACTCTCGACCATCTCCGACCACAAGGACAACATCCACTGGTTCGAGGCGACGAGCGAAACCGCGTTCATCTTCAACGTCCACGTGATCGGCTACGACAAGACGATCAAGGACGCGGGCGGCCGGATGTACCTCGACCCGAACGGCGAGAAGCTCGCCGGCGGCCTCGTCCGGGCGCCGAAGATGAGCAGCACCGACTGCCACAAGAAGTACGGGTGAGTTGGTTTCGTTCTTCGCCCCTTCGAGCGCGAAGAACAAATACGCTCTGTCCTCACTCGACGAACTTGCGCAGCTCCTGTTCGATCTTGGCCATCTCCCGGCCGACGCCCTCCGCGACCTTGAACAGCGTGCGGTCAGCGTCGCTCGCCGGGTCGAGCGGCGTCACCAGGTCGTTCAACTTCACCACCGCCGTGCTGAACACCGTGAGCAACTTGCGGATCGTCAGCTTGTCGCCGTGCTTCTTGCACTCGGCCACCGCGTCGCGGACGCGGACCACGCTCTCGTTGAAGTCCTGAATCGTCGCGACCGCCGGCCACGTCTTGAGCAGGTAGTCGCGGGCCTTCTGGTGCGCGTCGTTCTTCACCTTCCACTCGGCCGCGAGCGCGCCCTTCCGCCGCGTCACGTCCGCGTCGCCGGGCAGGATCAGCAGCAGTTGATCGTAGGCCGCGAGCGCCTCGTCCGCGTCGCCGCGGGCGAGCAGGATCGTGATGCGGGCGTTGATCGCCTGCGCCTGCACCTCCTTCGCCGCGGCGGCCGGGTCGTTCTCCCGGTCCACGACCTTCTTGATCTCGTCGAGGTGCTTGCCGAGTTGCTCGTTGTACACCTTCAGCAAGGCGACGTTCTGCTCCATCTTGGCGAGGATCGTGTCGATGCGGTCGTCCTTCGTTACGGTTTCGCCCTCCTTCCGGAGCCGGGCGGCCTCGTCGGTCAGGGCTTTGCCGTAGGCGTCGGCGGCGTCGAACCCGCCCTTCGCGCGCGACAGAGCGTCGGCGTTCTTCTGCTTCTTGATGAGGTCCGAAACCGCCTCGAAGCACACCGACTGCGCGAGCCGGGCGTCGGCCGCGTCGCTCGCCGCTTTGAGCACCGCGCGCTCGTAATCGGCTTGCTTGGCTTTCGCCTCGTTCGTCTCGAACGGCAGCGCGATCGGCGCGTCACTCAGCACCGGCACCGGGAATGACTTCACCTGCGTCCCCATCGTGACCGTGACGCACGCGACGTTGGACAGCGGGCGCTGCGTGCGGAACTGGGCCGTGCCGAGGTGGAAGCCGCACACGTCCTTCTGGTCGCCGGCGCCCGCGACCACGAACCCCGTCTCGCTCGCACGCACGGTCACCCGCGACGAGTTCTTCTCGACGTTCCCGTCGCCGTCCACCAGGCGCACCGCGACCGTTGCCTTCACCGTGCCGAGTTTCATTGCCCGGTAGCCGATCACGCCGCCGCCAGCGGGCATCGCGTTGGCGTATCGCGTGAGGACCGTACACGTCAGCGTGCCGTCGGCCTTCACGTCGGTCACTTTCAGCAGCGTGAAGTCGCGCGGCGTCGAGGTGAGACCCGGCGGCGGAACGGATCCCGGCGGCGGTTCGATGATCTTGCCCGTCGCGGTGCGCACCGGCGGCGGCGCCGGGCGGTTCGTCTTCCGCACCGCGGCGACCGCGAACACGTCCCCGCGCTGCACCAGGTCTTTCACCGGCCCAAGCCCGGCGCCGCGGACCAGCACCTTCACCTCGTCCGTCTTGCCGGTGATCGCTTCCACGGTGCCTACCAACCCGAAGTCGCGGTCGAGCATCAGCCCGGCGGTGCGGCCGACGAGTTCCGGCGCGCGCGTCGATTGGGCGCGCACGAGGGGGGAAGGCAGCCCGGTGAACCCGTCGTGCTGGCGCGACTCGACGTGAATCCGGCCGTCGCGGTGTTCGACCTTCAGGAAGTGCGTCTTCGCGCCGGTCAGGTCGCGCGGCGCGTCGAGCGCGGCGAACCCCTTGTCGTCGAACTGCTGCCAGAGCGGTTCCCACCGGTCGCGCGCGAGGTCCGCGAGGTCAATCACCTCGACGGCGCCGAGGCTCCCCAGACCGGGTTGGAGCGCGGCGAGCACGTCGCGCTTGAGCCGGTCGCGGAAGTCCGGCGTGAGCAGCGGGTGCGGCTTGACCGACAGCACGACCCGCCACTGGTACGGCTGCTTCGTTTCGGGGTCGAGCTGTGCGAACGCGGGCGCGCCGGCGAGCAGCGCGACGACAACGACGGCGGCGAAGCGGCGGATCATTGCGGGAACCTCCGGCGGGCGGTGCAGTCGAGTGTAGCAGATTCGCGGGAGCGCGAGTAAGGCGAGCGGGGGGCGTAAGCCTACTGCTTTGCACGACTCATTTTCTCTGGTGGGTTGAAGGGTGGTCTTTGTGTTGTTGCTTGGCTTGTTGGAGGAGTTTGTGAACTGAGGTGTGTGCCCCGGACTGTTTTGCTTTCGCTTGGACGGGTCGACGCTTCTTGTTCAC
>CANLGS010000025.1 GCA_947490035.1 Gemmataceae bacterium | reverse complement strand
GGTGAGCAACCGCGTGTCGGTCGCGTCGGGGTCCGCATTGGCGCGGGCGGGGGCGAACAGCCCCACCGCCGCGAGCAGTACGAGCCGGAGCGTGCATCTCATGGTGAGTGCCTGAAGGGGGTGAGAAGATGCGAAGGATAGGCAGATGATATGATACGCGAGGCGAACATGGCGGGTAGACGCACGGGTGGTTGGTACACAGGGCTTCCGCCCTGTGCGCCTGTGCGATCTCGCAGTATGCTGACTTTCGCTCGCACCGGGGCCGTCGGTCGGAGTTAGCGTCAACTGCGGCGTTACGCCGCGGGTGATTTTGCCGTGCCGGACAGGTAAGGTTCGACGCGGCGGGCACACAGGTGGCCAGCCGCATCCTTCACAGCTTCAGTTGAAAGTAGCCCCGGCGGTTCCGGTGCGAGCGTTGAGAACGGTGTCAGCGCGCGGCCCGGCGACCTTCGGCCGCAACCGCTGCGACGACGCTGTGTGCCGCCTTTTCGGTGACCTGTTCCACGGCGGTTTGCGCGGGGGGTGGAGGTTCGATTCCGCCGGCAATGCAGTCCTTCGGGCGGTCGCAACTTGCGAAGAACACCAGCGCGAAGACCGCCGCGGCCCACTTCGAGCGGCGGTGTAGCCACTTCCAAAGGCGGTCGCGCCTGGTAGTGCAGTCGGCGGTCATCACGCGCCCGTCTTGGCGGCGGTAGATGCGGAGGCAGGGCAGTTTGTCGCCGTCGGTGAGGAGTTGCACCGCTTCGGCGCGGGTGAGTTCGCTCACGTCGTGGACGTTCTGGCTGCACTGGTCGCAGAACCGCGTGCGGTCGTCGCCGTGCATCGCGTCCCACGACACCGGGCACGCAATGGGGATCGTGACCGCGTCCAGCACATCGATTGTGGGCAACGGGATCATCGTTGGGTCTCTGGTGGGATGGAGACTGCTCGGTCTTGTCCCTCTCCCCTTGCGGGAGAGGGTGTCGGCGCTTCGCCGACGGGTGAGGGGTAAAGCTCCACGCGCCGAGTCGCTCACCCCTCACCCGTCTCGCAAAGCCTCGCCACCCTCTCCCGCAAGGGGAGAGGGACAAGACCAAACCCGTCACTTCAACTTCAAGACGACGAAGTCCACGTCGCCGTTTGCGCGAAGCACGTGCAACAGCGCGCCTTTCTCGGTGTTCGCCGCTTGCAGCGCCTGGTCGAAGGTCGCGGCCGAGGTGATCGCGGTCTTGTCCACCTTCATCACAATCAGCCCGCGCGCGAGGCCCGACTTCTCCGCCAGGCTGTTCTTCTTCACGTCGGTAATCACCGCGCCCTTCAGACCCGCCGGCCAGCCGTTTTTCTTGACCGATTCGGCGGTGAGGTCGGTCAGCGAAAGGCCGACCATGTCGGCGGTCACGCCGCCCGGCAGCGGCATTGGGGCCGGGGGCGCCGGTGCCGCCGCGTCGGGTTTCAGCACCCGGCGCTCCTCTTCCACCTTCACCTTGCCGACGTAGAACTTGCCGTCGCGCCAAAGCAGCACGTCAACAACTTGGCCCACTGGCAGCGCGGCGGTGATCCGCTGCACGTCGCGCGTGTCCTTGATCGCTTCGCCGTTGATCTTCGTAATCACGTCGCCGACGGTGACGCCGGCTTTCGCCGCGGGCGACTCCTCGAACACGCGCATGACGACCACGCCGCTCGTCGTCTTCGCGCCGGCCTTCCGCGCGCTCTCCTCGTCGAGGTCGCGCACCGCGACGCCGAAGCTCGGGCGGCGGGCGCCGCCGTTCTTGAGCAGGTCGGCGCCGGTCTTCTTCGCGAGGTTGCTCGACACCGCGAGGCCGACGCCCTGGAACCCGCCGGAGCGGGTCTTGATCGCGGACGTGAGGCCGACCACCAGACCGTCCATGTTCACGAGCGGCCCGCCGCTGTTGCCGGGGTTCATCGCGGCGTCCGTCTGGAGGAAGTCTTCGGACGTGTTCAGCTTCAAGTTGTTGCGGCTCTTCGCGCTCACGATGCCGCTCGACACGGACCCGGTGAGGCCGAAGGGCGCGCCGATCGCGAGGACGCGGTCGCCCACTTCCATCGCGTCGCTGTCGCCGAACTCGACGACCGGCAGCGGGTCTTTCGATTCGATCTTCACGAGCGCGAGGTCGGTCTTCGGGTCGAGGCGGATGTCGGAGGTGGTGAACTTGCGACCGTCGTTGAGGGTGACTTCGACCGAGTCGAGGTCGGCGACGACGTGGTTGCACGTGAGGATGACGCCGTTTGGGTCGATGAGGATGCCGGAGCCGAAGCCGGGGTCGGTGTCCTCGCCCGCGACGCGCTTCGCGCGGCCCTTGCCTTCGATGCACACCACGCCGGGCATGACGCGCTTCACGACGGGCGCGACCGACTGCCACTCGCGCCCCGTCAGCGGCGGGTTGAGCGCCGGCACCGCGGGTTGGCTGGAAAGCTGCGTGGCGTACATCCCGCCGAACAGACCGATTGCGAGGAACCCGATGGCGAGCGGCAGGCGCTTCATTGGTGTGGCTCCGGGGTGCGGTAACTTGAAGTGATTATAGCAGAGGCGATTGGTCTTCACTTCGCACAACGGCAGAGCGTCACCTTCGCTGCCACTTTGCAAAATCTTTGCCGCGCCGGTCACACGTCGGTTTCCCGCGCACCTCTCCTACGACGGGGGACGACACGACCTCGCGACCCGGCACCGCGAACCGGTTCGCGTTCTGAGTCACCGTCACCAAGGGCAGCACCGCCGGAGGGAAACTGACGCTGACGGGGAAGCTCGCGGGCATGTACGACGTGACGCTCTCGACCACCGTGCCGAACGGAGCCGTGGTGTTCAGCTACGCGGTCAACGGCAAAACCTATTCCTTCGCCGGGCAAGGGACCGTCGCGGTCAAGTGACCGCGCGGGCGACTGTCACACAACACGGGCGGAACGTGGCCTTCCGCGTTCCGCCCTCAACACGCGCCGGGGTTAGTAGCGGCCGCCACCGCTGCGGCCACCGCCGCCGCCGTAGCCGCCGCCACCACCGCCGCCGCCCGGACGGGCTTCCTTCGGCTTGGCCTCGTTCACGGTCAGCGCGCGGCCGTCGGCCATCTGGCCGTTCATGCCGGCGATCGCCGCCTGAGCTTCCTGGTCGGAGTTCATCTCGACGAAGCCGAAGCCCTTCGACCGGCCGGTATCCCGGTCCGTGATGACCTGAGCGGTCTGGACGCTCCCGTAGGGGGCGAACATCGTCCGCAGCTGATCGTCCGTCACACCGTACCCCAAGTTCCCGACGTACAACTTCTTGCCCACGATCGCGCACCTTACTGGGCCATTCGGCCCGGAAGCAGAAGGGCACGCGGCGGAGTGCCGCGTACCGTCAAGAGCGGGCGACCCGGCCCGCCCAGAGGGGCGAGCGGTTTCTTTGCGGCGGCGGTTTGGCGGTCTTGGGGTTGTGAGGGTTAGCTCAGAAGGGAACCAAGAGCAGACAAATCGAGTTCGCGGCGGAATTGTCACCTGTTCCTGTCGGGCGGAAGTTCCGCCCACGGCCATCATACCCGCTCGTTGCCACATCGGTTACACCATTCCCAAATTATCGTCGCGCCGCGGGCGGGTTTGTGGTTGACACGATTCCCCGGTTCGCGCCGACCCCCGCCGCGGCCTTCGCCCGCCCTTGCACCAAAAGAGACCCCCATGTTCCGCACCCGCCGGGTCGCCCTCGTACTCGTGGCCGCACTCGCCACCACCCCCGCCTACGCGGGCCTCGTCCCGACCACGGTGACCGTCACCCCGGAGGGCGGGAACTTCCGCTGGACTTACGCCATCGTCCTGCCCAGCGACATGAAGCTCCAGGCCGGCGACTACTTCGGCATCTACAACTTCAACGGCCTCCTCGCCGGGTCCGGCGCCTCGCCCGAAGGCTGGACCCTCTCGACGCCCGCGGTCAGCCCGCTGCCGGCCAACGTGACCATCTTCGACGACCCCACCGCCCCGAACCTGATCTGGACGTACAACGGCCCGACCATCCCCACGGGCCAGCTCGGGCTGGGGAACTTCTGGGCCTCGTCGCAGTTCGGGACCGGCGAGCAGAGCCTCTTCGTCGGGCGCAACGCCCGGTCCGCGGACGGCGGTACGACACGAACGTGACCGAGGTGATGGTTCCGACCACGGTCACGGCCCCGCCGCCGGGCGTGCCCGAACCGGCGACGCTCGTGCTGGCCGGGTTGGGGCCGCCGCTGGTCGGCCTGTTCCGCCGCTTCCGCCGGAAGACAGTCTAAGCGGGGAGAGTAGTTCTTCAGGGAGAGTAGTCCTCACGCTCCGCGTGAGGGTCTTCAGGGAGAGTAGTCCTCACGCTCCGCGTGAGGTGCGATCACGGTGTGACGGCAAAGGCACCTGACCCGAACCTCACGCGGAGCGTGAGGACTACTCACTCAAACCAACAACCTCGCCCGTTCCACGGAGGGTCCACAATGTTCATCCTGTTCGACGCGAAGTGCCAGAACTGCAACCGGCCGTTCAAGGTCGAAGCGGAGCGCGGGTCCGACTGCGCGCAGTACCAGTGCGCGTGCCCGCGCTGCCACGCGACCGTGAGCGTGTTCGGCGAACACGGCAAGGTCAGCGCGACCGCGACCGGCTGGGCGGTCCGCGCGACGGCCGTCGCCGCCATTCCCGCGTGACCGCTCGCGGCAACCTTTGGCCCTCCGGGTCCAACGCTAAACCGCCTTCGCCAGAGGCGCCAGCGCCTTCTGAAGTGGACAGCCCTCGGCGGGCGTGTCGCCGCTGCGGTAGCGCCCGAGCAACTCCTGCGAGCGGCGCGCGAGCATCCGCCGCACCTCGCGCCGCTTGCCCTTCACCCGCGCGATGGTCATGGAATCGTAACCGGTAGTCTGGTGCCGCAGCCACGCGATGACCGCGGCTTCGGCGCGGTCTTCGACCGGGATGCGCTTGGTGCGAGCGACCGTGCCGCTGCCGACGGGCGTCGCGTGATCGGCGACGACGCGCGCGAGCCGGTCGGCGAGTTCGGCGTGGTTCGCGTGGAAGTTCAGGAACGTGCGCACCGCCAGCCAGAACTCTTCGACGTACTCGGTCTGCGCCTTCTCGCGCCGCCCGGTGTCGGCCGCGCGCTTGCGGGCGTAACTCTCGGTGGAGCGTTCCACTTCGAGTTCCGCCTTCACCCGCGCGACGGTGTCGGCCGGCGCCCACACGCCGCGCGAGAACAACTTGCGCCCGCGATTCTCCGCGACCGACCAACTCTCGCCGGCAGCGCGGACG
The DNA here is from genome assembly GCA_947490035.1 of Gemmataceae bacterium. Taxonomy (GTDB): domain Bacteria; phylum Planctomycetota; class Planctomycetia; order Gemmatales; family Gemmataceae; genus Gemmata. Next base: position 9,841 of record CANLGS010000025.1, on the reverse strand, counting down.
CGGCGCGTGAGGGCCGCATCGCCGGGCGGCACGTTCACCCAACCGTCGGGGATGGTGCGAACGGCGCCGTCCGGCGCGCGAACCGTGTTCGGCGTCGGCCCGGGCGCGAACGTCGTGCTGTCGGTGTTCGGTTTCATTCAGGTAGTATCGGCGGTTCGACTCGCTCGCGTGAAGCGCCAGACGCCGCGCCTCCACAAGTTTCGACGGCATCGTATACGATGAGTTGCGTCGTGCGCCGTGGGTTCCGTGACTTGGAGGCCAAAACCGTGGCAGAGCAGCAAGAGAGTGAAGCGAAGCCGGCCCTCGTCTTCAAACTGGGTGACCGGGTCAGGATCCGCTATTCCAAGTTGCGCGGGCGGGTGATCGAGTTGCGCGGTCCACTCGGACCGGGCGGATCGCAAATCTACCGCCTCCGTCTCAACCTCCGACCTGGACCCTCCGAAATCGAAGTGCGCGAAGACCCGCTCGTGTTGCTGCCCGTGAAAGCGTGATTCCGAACGCATGTCGGTTGTGTGTTCCGCGGTTCAGACCGCTGTCTGCGCTAAGCGGGTGGAGGCGGCGCGCACGGCGATGTTCAGAAAGAAGTGGTAACCAACGCCAAACACGACATTGCCGGCGCGCCGGCTCTCAGTTGCCAGATAATCGCTTCGGAAGGATCGCGAGCGAGATCCGCAGTCGTCACACGGGCCATCATCACGACGACGACCAAGAACGACAGCCCACAGCCCGCGACGAATGCCCGTGTCGCGCCGCGAAATTTAGGGTCGCCCAGACCCACGGCCAGCCGGCAAAAGAACAGCACCCACAGCACCACGGCCAACAGAAACAGCGCGCTCGCTACGATGACCGCAGTGCCCAACTGACCCGACAGCGCCATGCACGCGAACAGCAGACCCGCGAACGCGGTACACATCGCGGACCCCATCGCGAACGTGGCGCCGTGCGATGCCGGTGCGACCGCACATTAGAACTGCCCCGCCAAGTGCCCAATCAACGCGATCAGAAGCCCGATTCCCAAAACGATGGCGAGCGGCAGACCGTACCGTGCGGCATCCGGGCCGGGAACGGAAACGACAAAGACCTGAACGCCGAGCAACCCAAGCGAAAGAAGAACGGAGAGACCGTTGGCTCCGCGAGCCAGCGCCAACCCGTCGCGGAGATCGGGCAGGAACGGTTTGGTCGCGCGCGGGGCGTCACTCGACCACCCGCAGTTCGGGCACGCGGCCGACGAACCGGCCTTGACCGCGATGACCCGGCCGCAGCCCCGACAAGCAGCGACCGTCATGCGCCCGTCCCGTTCCTCTTCCCGTCTTTCTTACCTTCGCTCTTTTCTTCGTCCGTCCGGGCGTTCTTCCCGTCACCCTTCTCGTCGTCCTTGTCTTCCACCGTCTGGATGAACTCGAGGGCCGCGCCGCGCACGCCGCGCACCGCGCGCGAGTACGAGGCGATCAGGATCAGCCAGCCGAGCATCAGCGCGGCCTGCTCGTACATCCGCCATTCGACCAGAGCCGGGTCCACTTCCTTTACGGGGATGGGTGGTTGCGGATCCTTCGGAAGAGCGGGCGGCGGATTCTTCGGCGGATTCTTCGGCGGATTCTTCGGTTCCGGCTGAGGAGCCTTCGGCACCGGAGGCGGCGGGGGCGTTTCCTTCTCCTTCGGGCGCCCGGTCTGCACCACGTACTGGTTCCAGGCTACCTTCTCCAGCGCGGGGATCAGCACGAGGGCGGCGATCACGATACCCACGAACCCCACAAAACCCACGAACCCAACTGCCCGCGCGACGCCCGGGCGATTCAGGGCCAGCCCGCTCGCGGTCAGACCGGTGAGGAACCAGAACTCCGCCAACGGCGCGGCGATCAGCACCGTCAGCGTTGCCCACTGGCCCTCCTCGAACCCCACCTTCTCGCACACGACCGACGCCGCCAGCGCGACGAACGCGACCAGCGTGAGCACCCCGCTGAGGAAGATCAACCCCCGCGTGCCGCTGTTCCGCGGGCCGCGACCGCTGAACAGCCGGCCGATGGTCAGCAGGAACCCGCCCATCAGGACCGGCAGCGCGTACACGAGCAGGTTGATCTCGTCCGTCTTCGACAGCGGGATCGAGTTCACGTCGGCGCTGTTGATGTACCCGTCGATCTGAATCCAGCCTTCGCCCTTGGGCAGCGGGCCGACGGACTTCGTGTACACCGCCTTGCCGAACCCGACGAACCCGAGCAGCGCGAAGAACAGCAGCGAGAACTGCACCCAGAACAGCCCGCGCCGCACCGCCGCCCACTTGTTCGCCAGCACCTCTTCGGGCGTCGGCTCGTCCTTCTTCTTCTTCGCTTCGGGCTTGGCCGGCTTCGGGCGCGGCTTGTCGCCGCGGCCGCGGTCGCGCGGAGTCGCGGCCGGGAACGGGTTCGGTTCGGGTTCCATTTCCGGCGAGGGTTCGGGCGGCGGCGCGGCGGACGGCTGCGGGGAAGATGTCGGCACCGGCGCGGTCGGACCGGGCAGCGCGCCCCAGTCGTCGGGCGACGCGACCACGGGCGCCGGAGGCGGCGACGCCGGGCGCGGCGGCGGGCCGGAGTGCGCCGGCGGGTTGAACGGCGGCGGAGGCGGCGGCAGCGGGGCCGTCGGCGCGCCGGCCGTGGCCGACTCTTCGGCCGAGGGCACCGGCACCGCCGCCTGGCAGTACGGGCACTTCACCTTCTTACCCGCGGACTCGTCCCGCGCCCGGAACCGCTTCCCGCACGACGGGCAACCCAACGTGATCGGCATGGCAACGAACTCCCGCGACGCAGGAAATGAGGTAATCGACGACGACCGGTGCTGGACATGGTAAGCGCGAACGCCGCGCGGCGGAACCCCGCACGCGGGAAAATCGCGCCCGCGCGCCAAGACAACCGCTACACGCGGAGAAGTCAGACCCACCGGAATGTGGTCCGCCGCTCCGCGGCGGTCGTCTTCTGGTGATGCAAAAACAAAGACCGCCGCGGAGCGGCGGACCACATTGCGGCGAAGTCAGACCCGCGGCGCGGGGCGCTTCCAGCCCGCGTCGTAGGGGAGCGAGAAGAGTTGCTGTAGCAACTCGGCCCGGTTCGGCGCGTCGGACAGCAGCACCTCGGCGGCCTTCCGCAACTTCACGAAGCGCGGGTCGGCGGTAGCAGTCTCGGAGCCGTCGCCGCGCGCGACGCGGTCGAAGATGGCCGCCGCCTCCAGCAGCTTACTGCGGGCGTCGAGGAAGAACTGGTCGAGCGCGGTCGCGGCGGGTAGTGGAGTCACGTTGGCACCTCGGAATGATTCTGGAGAAGCACGATCGGCACAAAGGCAGAAGAGCCGCAGATAACGCAGAAGAACGCAGATCAAGACAGAAGACAGGACTGTGTTGAAGAACTCTTCTGCTTGGCTTTAATCTGCGTCCCTCTGCGTCATCTGCGGCTCTTCTTCTTCTGCCTTTGTGCCTTATTGTGTTTCTCTCTTTGTCTTGAATTGCACCTTCAACTCGAGCGGCACGAGTTCGTTCAGGCTGCCGCTGCGGAAGCCGTCGAGGTCGAGCGTCACGAACTTGAACCCCAGCGCGTGCAGCACGCGCGCGAGTTCGCTTCGCACCGGGTCGCACGCGAGCCGCGCCACGTCGCCCAGCGGCACCTCGACGCGAGCCAGGTCGCCGTCGTGGTAGCGCACGCGGCACTCGCGCAGACCGAGCGTGCGCAGGAACGCTTCCGCGTCCTCGACGCGCTTGGTGCGCTCCGGCGTGACCGCGACGCCCGGCGCCATGCGGCTCGACAGGCACGGCGCCGCCGGCTTGTCCCAGGTGGGAAGTTCCCAGTGGAGCGCGAGCGCGCGAACGTCCGCCTTCGTGAACCCGGCCTCTTGGAGCGGGTGCCGCACCGCGTGTTCCGCCGCCGCGACCAGCCCCGGCCGGTAGTCGCCCAGGTCGTCGAGGTTCGCGCCGCTCACCATGAATGGCACCCCAAGTTCCGGCAGCAGGCGTTCGACCGTGGTGTACAGTTCCGTCTTGCAGTGGTAGCAGCGTGCGCCGTCGTTCTTGAGGTACGCCGGGTTGCTGAACTCGTCGGTGCGGACAACGACGTGCCTGATGCCGATGAGCGCGGCGAGCCGACGCGCGTCATCGAGTTCGGTGCGGGCCACGCTCGCGCTGTCGGCGGTGACGGCGACGGCGCGATTCCCGAGCGCGAGGAACGCGGCCTTCGCGACGACGGTGCTGTCGATGCCGCCGCTGAACGCGACCGCCGCGCCGCCGAGGTCGCGCAGCACCGCCAGGAGGTAGTCGCGCTTCGCAGGGTCAAACGTGATTGTGCCCATATCCCCATTCCATTCGCGCACAGCCAGCGATGTTTAGCGTCGGACCCGCAGGGGCCGTGTTTCTCAAGACGCTTGCGTCCCTACTCGGCTGGCTTGTCAGGATTGGGCTTAGTGAAGTCGAGTTCCGGGTTCGGCACGACCGGCAGCGGCGGGTTGTCCGGGTCGTAGCGCGCCTCGGCCAGCGGGTTGACGCGGACCCCGCGCGTCGGGTCGTAGGCGGCACGCATGGCCCACCACCGCGTGAAGTTGTAAAGCGCCAGCGCCAGCGCCACCACCACCGCCAGCCCGCCGTTCGGCCCGCCGATCTGGTCGCGCATCCGCGCCGGCAGCACGAACTCGCGCACCAACATGAACACGACCACCGCCAGCCACAGCAGCATCCACGCGAAGTTGTAGTTCCGACCGTACATCGCCGCGCCCTCGTAGTTGTCTTCATGATACTCCACGCAGACGGTTGCGAACCACAGCGCGAAGGAAGAGAATCAGGCGCGAACAACCTCTCAGGAGCCAGACACATGCCCAAGTATCGCGTCGCGGTGATCGGTCGGACCGGCAAAGGCGCCTACGGCCACGGCCTCGACACCGTCTGGTTGAAGTGCGACAAGGCGGAAATCGTCGCGGTCGCCGACGAGAACGAAACCGGCCGCGCCGCCGCCGCGAAGCGCCTCGGCGCGAAGAACGCCTACGCCGACTACAAGCAAATGCTGGAGAAAGAGAAGCCGCAGATCGTGAGCGTCGCGGACCGCCAGCCGGACTGCCACCGCGACATGGTCCTCGCGTGCGCCGAACACGGCGCGTCGATCTTCCTGGAGAAGCCGGTCAGCCAGACGCTTCAGCAGGCGGACGAGATGGTGGCCGCGTGCGAGAAGCACCACGTCAAATGCGCGATCGCGCACCAGACCGCGTACAGCCCGCGCCTGAAGGTGGTGAAGGAGTTGATTAAGGACGGGAAGATCGGCGACGTGATGGAGCTTCGCGGGCACGGCAAGGAGGACAAGCGCGGCGGCGGCGAAGACCTCATGGTCCTCGGCACGCACACGTTCGACCTCATGCGCCACATCGCGGGCGACGCCAAGTGGTGCTTCGCACGCATCCAACAAGGTGGGCGCAAGGCGGTCGCGGGAGATGTGCGGCAGGGCGGCGAACAGATCGGGCCGATCGTGGGCGACCACATTCACGCGACCTACGGCTTCGCCGGAATCGCGGTCGGCAGTTACGTGACGCACGTCGCGAAGGACGGCGCGAGTACGCGCTACTGGCTCGAAGTGCGCGGCACGAAGGGCACCATCCACCTCGGCTACGGCATTCTTCCCGTCGCGCTGTTGTGCGAAGACCCGAGTGGCATGTTCGGCGCGAAGAAGGCGCCGTGGCAGGAGATCACGTCCGCGGGGCTGGGCAAGCCGGAGACGCTGAACGCGAAGGAACTCGACAACGGCAACATCCTGATCGTGAACGACCTGATCGAGGCGATGGAGAAGGACCGCGCGCCGCTCGACGGCATCAGCGACGGCCGCGCGGCTCTGGAAATGATCATGGCGGTGTACGAGTCGCACCGGCTGGAGCGGCCAGTCGATTTGCCGCTGAAGAACCGCAAGCACCCGCTTGCGGCGATGTGATTGGCTCAATGTGGTCCGGTCACTCCGTGACCGGTCTTATTGTGGTGCGGGCGAGGCGACCGCGCTCCACGGACAGAACCGGCGGTCAGAAGGTTCGGCGCGCCGAGAACAGCGCGATGTCGTGCCGCGTCGATCCCTTCTCCGCGAGGTCGGCAAGGATTTCGCCCACGGTGGACGCGAACTTGAACCCGTGCCCGGAGAACCCGCACGCGACACTCACCTGCGGGAACGCCGGGTGAATGTCGATCACGAAGTGATGGTCAGGCGTGACCGTGTACATGCACACTTGACCCTTCGTGAACTCGCCCAACCCCGGCAACAGCCCGGCGAAGTTGTCGCGCATCGCGCGGACATCGTCGCCGGTCACTTCCCACGCCACGCCGGTCGGGTCGGGGAGTTCCGGCGCGCCGTAGTGGCGTGCCACCTTCGCGCCGAACGCGTCGATTGCGGGCAGCCCGTAGAACGGCATCCCCGGCACGTCCGCGATGAAGATGGGGAAGTTGTCGCGTCGGAACAACTCCGGTTTCGTTCCCGCGCCGAACCACAGCAGCACCTGCCGCATGACGCGGAGCGGAACGCCGATGTCCGCGAGCAACTTCGTCGCCCACGCGCCCGCCGCGACGACCAGCTTCGCCGCGCGATAGGTGCCCTTGTCGGTAGTCACTTCCACGCCGTCGCCAACCAACTTCCACCCGCGAACGGGTTCCTCCGCGTGAATCTCGGCGCCCAGTGACACCGCACTGTCAATGTGCGCGCGAACGCACTCTTCCACGTACAGGAAGCCGGCGGCTTGCTCGAGGACGCCGCTGTAATCGGCCGGGAAGTTGAACGCGGGGAAGCGGCGGTTGATCTCGTCGCCGGTGAGTTCTTCGGCCGCGAGTTGGTGTGCGATCACAGACGCGCGCACGCCCTCGACGTGTTCGCTGCCCGGCGGCCCGACGTTCAGACAGAGGCAGTCGGTGAGCAGGTGCCTCCCCGTGAGTTGTTCGAGTTCGTACCACCGCGCGAACGCGCGCTGTGCGAGCGGCACGTAAGCCGGGCCTTCGGCGTAGGCGGTGCGGATGATGCGCGTGTGCCCGTGCGAACTGCCGCGCGCGTGAACCAGCGGGAACTGCTCCAGCCCCAGCACGCGCCGGCCCCGGCGTGCCAGCTCGAAGCACGCGGCGGAACCCATGCCGCCCACGCCCAGCACGATCACGTCGAACGATTGCGACATGCCGCCACTCCGGGTAGGTGCCGCTTGCCGGGCGGCACGGCTTCGCACGTTCTATCACTTCGGGCGTGTCCGTATCGCTCACTCGCGGGCTATCCCGTGCCGCTCGGCAAGCGGCACCTACTTCAGAACACGGCTTCGCAAGTTGCATCGTTCCGGGACGGACCGTCTCGCTTCCAGTCGGGCTATCCCGTGCCGCTCGGCAACCGGCACCTACCTCAGCGCTCGCACCCCGGCGTGCAGCACCTTCAGGCGTTCCGCGTTGTCCTTCGCGGCGCCGGCGGCCTTCAGCACCTCCGCGACCGCGGCCTTCGTCTTCGGGTCGCGTGCGCCTTTCTCGGTCGCGGTGAGCGCCTTCACGAGCCAGCCCGCGGCGATGCCGGGCGCACCAGGGAACTTTTGTTCCAGCGCGTCGGCGTGCGACAGCATCACGCCCGCGGCGGTTTTCATTCGTTGTGCGTCAGTGCGCACCAAATCGCCGAGTGCGGTAGCGGCCTTCGCCTCGTCGCCGAGACCGAGCAGCGCGCGGGCCAGCCACTCGCGCGCGCCCGCGTCCGCGGGGTGAACATCGAGAACGCGCTCCGCGTCGCCGCGCGCCTTGCGGTAGTCCTTCGTGGCGGTCGCGAGCGACGCCCGCAGCACGAGCGCGTCGCGGTGGAATGGCGCCTTCTCCACGGCCGCGTCGAGTTCCGCGAGCGCCAAGTCTGGCTCAGACATGAGCGCCCGGCACAGGCGCGCGGCCGCACAACCGGGGTCGAGTGACAGCGCGTTGTCACAGTCTCGCTTCGCCTCCGCGAACCGGCCCGCGGCGCGGCGTTCTTCGGCGCGCTTCGCCAGCGCGCGGGCGAGCAGAACCGCCTGCTGCCGGGGGATTGCTTCGACGCGCGCGACCAGACCCGCGAGCGTGCGCGCCGGGCGGTCGCGAAGTGCCACGTCCAAGAACGTGCGAATCTCGCCGGTCGTCGCGGCATAGCCCACCAACTGCGCGCCTTCGCGCGACGCCAGCACGCCGACCAGTTCGCCCTTCGCGTTCACCAGCGGTCCGCCGGGCGAACCGGCCTGTGCGGGAAGTTGACACACGAGCGCCGCGACCAGCGGCGCCTTCTCACCCACGTCGAGCGCGACCTTGCCGCGCTGCCGGACGGAGCCGTTCGCGTAGACCCACGCGAACTCCAACCCGCCGGGGTGACTCATCGCGTGCAAGGCGTCGCCTGCGTTCGGCACGCCGTCCGCGAGCGCGAGCGGTTTCATCTCGTCGGAACCCGCATCGAGTTTGATGAGCGCGAGATCGCGTGTGGTGTCGCGCGCGAGAACCGTGCCACTGCGCCACGCGGCGCGGAGGTGCAGCGCGAGCGGGTCGCGGTAGGCGCCGCGCTCGCTCACCCACCGGTCGCCGGCACGCAGCGGCAGCGCGACGCCCACGCGGTCCGCGGTGGTCAGGCCGCGCGCGCTTGTGAGTATCAGGTCGTTTTCGATCAGCACGCCCGCGATGTGAACGTCGGTCGCGGTCGGCTTCACCCACACCGTCGCGCGGATGAGGGCGTCGGCAATCGGAGCGGGTTCGGCCTTCTTCGCGGGAACGTCGGAGACGCTTGCGAAGCGGCGCACGTCGCTCGCGGAAATGACGACGGCCGCGAGCGGGCAGTTCCGGCGCAGCGCGCAGTCCATGCCCACCACCTCGCCGCGCGCGTCGAACACCGGGCCGCCGGAGTCGCCCTCTTCGGTGGGGAATTGCGCGACGAGCGTGTGCGCGTCGAGGGCGAGTTTCTTACCGCGCCAGAAGTAGCCGTCCGCGAGTTTGCCCGACGCGCGCAGCGGGCCGACAGTCACGTTCCACACGGTGTCGAGGTCGAGCCGGTGCCCGATGATGCGAAGCGCATCGCCCGGTTGCGGCACTCGCGCGGAGAAGGTGACCGCCTTCGTGCCGCGCGGAAGTGAATCGAGTTCGAGCAGCGCGAGGTCGAGTTCGTCGCTAATCTTCAGTACGGTGCCGGTGACGAGCAACCCGCGTTCGCGGAGCGCGGCGCGGTTGCGGAGGTATTCGCGCCGGTCGGTGACGAGTTCGCCGTCGCGGTGCCAGGGGAGGAAGGTATCGACCTTCTTGCGGTCCGCGACGACGTGCCGACAGGTGACGAGCAACCGCTTCTCGGCGTCGACGACGAACCCGGCCCCGGCCCCGTCGTTCTCGGCCCGCACCCACGCGCACGACGCGAGCGGCGTGTGAGCGGGCGCGGCGGAAAGCGCGAGAGCGATGAGAAGGAACATGCCGTCCAGATTAGCCGATCTTCGGCTTCACGGCGAACACCGGCGCGAAGTGCGACCGGTACGCCCAGATCAGCAAGGCGCACAGGAACACGAACACAACACCAGGCCCGGGCTTACCGATCAAGAGCAGATCCCAGAGCGCGATGTTCACCACGACCGGTCCGAGTAGCACCAACCCGAGCGGCACGAGCCGGCCGGAGAGCACGAGCGCACCGCCGACCAGTTCCAGTGCCTTCACCACGTTCATGTAGCCGGAGGCGCCGAGGGCGCCCGCGAACGTCATCGCGCGCTCTGGCAAGTCCGTCGGGGCCGGCATTTGAACCGGGAGGAAGTGGATGAGGCCGAGTGCGAAGAACGGTAAACCCACCAGAACACGCACAACGAGTACGACCCAGAACATGACGAGGCTCCGAATTGATGTGGAGTTGAAGGAACAGACGTG
>CANLGS010000024.1 GCA_947490035.1 Gemmataceae bacterium | reverse complement strand
CCGAAGGCGAGCGCGCACCCTCCGCGCGGAGGGTGCGCGCTCGCCTTCGGCTTGCGGCTAACTTGCTAAACTACCATCCCTCACAGGAGTCCTTCCCATGCGCCTCTCCCTCGCCAGTCTCGGAATCCTCGCCATGACCACCGTCGCGATACCCGCGGACCTCCCGGCGCCGGACAAGCTGCCGTCGGTCGCGGAGTTCCCCGACGTGCTCGCGACGCGCGACGGCACGAAGATCACCACGAAGAAGGACTGGGAGGAGCGGCGGCGGCCCGAACTGAAGGAACTGTTCCAGCACTACATGTACGGCCGGTTCCCCGCGAAGCCGACGAAGGTCACCGCGAAGGTTCTCTTCGAGGACACGAAGGCGTTCGACGGCAAGGGCACGCTGCGCGAGGTCGAGATCACGTTCGGGCCGCCGGAGTGGCCGAAGATTTACCTGCTGATCGCGGTGCCGAATGGGAAGGCGCCGGCCGCGTGCTTCGTCGGGCCGAACTTCCACGGCAACCACGCGCTGACCGCGCACGACAAGGTCCGCATCCCGACGGAGTGGGTTCCGGCGAGCGGCCCCAACGTGGTGAAGAACAAGGCGACCGCGGAAGGCCGCGGCAAGCAGGCCGACACGTGGCCGCTGCAACAGGTCGTGGAGAGCGGCTACGCGGTCGCGACGTTCTACTGCGGCGACATCCAACCCGACCGCGACGGCGTGCCGGAGGGCATGCGAAAGACGATGCCGGTCTACAAGAACGTTCCGCTCGACGAGACCGCGACCGTCATGTGGTGGGCGTGGGGCTGTCACCGCGCCGTCGATTTCCTGGTCACGGACAAGAGCATCGACGCGAAGCGCCTCGCGGTGGTCGGGCACTCGCGGTTGGGCAAGACGGCGCTGCTCGCGGGGGCGTTCGATGATCGGTTCGCGGTGGTGATCCCGCACCAGTCGGGTTGCGGCGGGGCCGGGCCGAGCCGGTCGAAGAACCCGAAGGCCGAACCGGTGAAGCGCATCACCACCAGTTTCCCGCACTGGTTCTGCGCGAACTTCACCGCGTTCGGCGACGACACGACGAAGATTCCGTTCGACCAGCACGCCCTTGTTGCGATCTGCGCGCCCAGGCCGGTGCTGTGTACGAACGCGGAGGAGGATCAGTGGGCGAACCCCGCCGGTCAGTTCGACGTGCTGACGGCGGCGGCGCCCGCGTACAAGTTGTACGGCGACACGAAGCCGGTCGCGGCGAAGATGCCCGAGACCGGCAAGTTGAGCGACGAGCGGCTGGGCTACTTCATCCGCACCGGCAAGCACAGCATGACGCCCGACGACTGGAAGGTGTACACGCAGTTCGCCGACAAGTGGCTGAAGTGACTATGTAGGTCTACTTATCACTCGTGTAGAATGGAGGAACGACGATGCTCCCACTGGTTCGCGGCTTATACTTGGCGGATCGGGTCGATGTCGATCCGGTCACGCGAAACCTGACATTGATCGAGTGTTTCCGCCGGCTGTTGATCGAACACCTGCCCGGCGAACCACGACCGTTCGCGGTCGTCGCCTACTTGGCGAACGGCGTCGGAACGTACCAGTTCGTCGTGCGCGTCACCCGGCTCGACACGATGGCGGAGGTTTATTCGACCGGTGGTGAGGTCGTTTTCCCGAACCGACTGGAAGAGGTGCGGTTCGTGTTACGGGTCGGGGGTTGTGTCTTTCCTGACAAGGGCGAGTTTGAAGTGTCCTTGTGGGTCGGTGGCGAATTGCTCGCGCAAACGCCGTTCCGGGTGAAGCAGCGGTCCCAAAAGGAGTTACAATGAACCACAACAACTGCACGTCCGACAGCCTCGACAGCCCCCTGTTCGAGTTTAGCGACACCGACGGCACGGCCGAAGTCCTACCGCCGCAACCGCTGACGGCCGCTAATCTGCTCCGCCTCATGCGCGAGCGCATCAAATACTACGGTGCGCCGCTGCCGGACGGCTACGTTCCGCCTCCGGGCATCGACATCGCGGAACTGCTGAAGCAGGTTCCCTGGCCTCCGGCCGCGTGACCCGCCTTTGCCCCTTCGAGTTCGCTCATGCTCTCCGACCGCGACGCACTGCTGGCCGCGATCCGCGCCAACCCGGACGAGGACACGCCGCGGCTGATGTTCGCGGACTGGCTCGACGAGAGCGGCGACGCGAACCGCGCCGAGTTCGTGCGCCTTCAGTGCGAACTTGCGGCCGCCGAGGACGAGTGTTCCGGCAGTTTCGCGATGTACGAGTTCCTCCGCGACCGCTACGCGCTCGGCCTCGCCGCGACCGACTGGACGCGGATCGACCTCGGCGTTCACCGGCTCGTCGCGGCGGCGATGCGGGCCGACGACCTGCGCGTGCGGCACGGCGAGGCGTGGGTGCCGCAGGTGCCCAAGAAGCACAAGGTGCAGTGGGCCGGGTTCCGCCGCGGGTTCGCGCACCGCGTGACGCTCGACGGCGCACGGGCGTTGAGCGCGGTCGCCGGCCGGCTGCGTGCCGCGGTTCCGGCCGTCACGCTGGTGACCTCCGAACTCGCGAGCCGGGTCGAACGGCTGGCCGACGCCGGCCTGCTCGACTGGCTCGGCGGGTTGGAGGTGAACCACGCGGTCGCGGCCGACCTGAGCGAGTTCGGCCACCGGCCGGAGACCGCCTCGGTCCGCGCGCTCGCCCTGCGCTACGCCACGACCGACCTCGCCGCTGCGCTGGGCGCCCCGCACTGGACCGGCCTGCGCGACCTCGACCTGAGCGCGGCACCCATGCCGTTCCTCGAAGCGGAAACGCTCTTCCGCACGCCCCACCTGCGCACCCTGAATCGTCTCCGCTTCCACGGAGGAGACGACTGGACGGCGGACACCGTTCGCGCGTTCGCCGCCGCCGGTTTCACCAGCCTCCGCTCCGTCCGCCTCGCTCACTGCGGGCTGGACGACGACGCGGCCGAGAGCCTCGCGAACTGCCCGCACCTGGCCGACCTGCGCGTGCTCGATCTCGCGCACAACCGCATCACCGGGCGCGGCGCCACGGCGCTACTCTGCTCGCCGCACCTGGCGAACGTCGCGTATCTGGGACTGGACGGCAACCCGTGCCGCGGCGTGGACGCCGCCCGGCTCGCGGCGGCGCCGCCCGCGGGGTTGCGGTTGCTCAACTGCCACGGTTGCCGGTTCCGCACCGCCGACGTGCGCGCCCTCGTCCGCAGCCCGCGGCTCCGCACCCTGTGGTACCTCGACTTCGACGACAACAATCTCGGCACGCCCGCGGTGCGCGAGCTGGTCCGGGCGTTCAAGGACTGGTGCCCGCCGCTGCTGTGGCTGATCCGCAACCGGATCGACGACCGCGGCGCGGGGGTGCTGGCGAACTGGAAGGGAAAGGGTGCGACCGGGCTGCGCGCGCTGCACGTGAAGTACAACGACCGGATCACCGACGCGGGCGTGAGCACGTTGCTCGACAGCCCGCACCTCGCGCACCTCGACGCCCTCGGCGTGTCGTCCGCGAGCGACGAGACGGAGGCGCGTCGGCGGGCGCGGTTCAAGCACACCGACGGGTATTGAGAGTAGCCCGCCGCTCCGCGGCGGTTCTTCTCTTACACAACGGCAAAGAACCGCCGCGGAGCGGCGGACCACACTGAAGACCACATCGTGGCGCCCGCGCCGCTGGCGCGCGCACATCGTATCCTGACCGGACGCCGGCTTCCCACCCCATTCGTTCGCGCACCTCATGCCCGTTCCCCTGTGCTGCCCGTGGCGGTCGGTCTGGCTGGCGCGGGCCGTCACCCTGGTCGCGCTCGTCCTCGGCGTGCCGCTATTCCTGCGCATGCCGCCGTGGTGCGACCTCACGCTCTACCAGATGGCGGCGCGCAACATCCTCCGCGGCGGCACCCACTACCGCGACATCTTCGACACCAACCTGCCCGGCTTCGTGTGGGCGCTAACGGTCATCCAGTGGGTGTTCGGCGAGAGCGTGGTCGCGGTGCGCGCGGTAGACCTGCTCGTCGTCTCCGGGATCGTGGCCCTTCTCGACCGGCTGGCGAAGTGGGGCGGGGCAACGCCGGCGTCGCGGTGGTGGGCGATCGCGGGCGCGGCCGCGTTCTACCCGTTCACGGTGGAGATGTCGCACGCGCAGCGCGACACGTGGATGGCGCTACCGGGCCTCGCCGCGGTCGCGCTGCGCGTGCGCCGCGGGATGGGGCCACTCGCGAAGCCGCAAGCGGCTCCACTTTCCCCCTTCCGACGGTCGCTCCTCGAAGGGCTGCTCTGGGGCGCCGCGGTGTGGGTGAAGCCGCACGTCGCGCTCATGGCCGCGGCGGTGTGGCTGCTCACCGCGCGGCGGCTCGCGGGCGAACACCCACGGCCGTGGCGCGCCGCGGGCGCCGACCTGCTCGGCAACCTGCTCGGCGGTATCGTCGTCGGCGCCGCGGGCGTGGCCTGGCTGCTCGCCTCCGGGACGTGGGAGCCGTTCGTCGATGTGTTCACGAACTGGAACCCCGGCTACCTGACGCTGGTGTGGGCAGAAGAGAAGATGCGCGAAGGGCAGCAACTCTACTGGTTCCCGCCGTGGAGCTTCGGGCTGATCCTCACCGTGCCGCTCGCGCTCGTGTCGCTCGTCGATATGGCGCCGTGGTCGAGCCGCGCCGCGGCGCACGCGCGCCCGGACCGCGCCGGGTGCGTCGGCCGCTGGCTGCCGCGCTTTCTGTGGGACAAGCAGGCCGGCGCGGACGCGCGGTTCGTGCGCGGCGTGGTGGGCGGGTTGTACCTCGCGTGGGCGGCGCAGGCGTTCTACCTCCAACGCGGGTTCGAGTACGCGCACGTGCCGGAAACGCTCCTCATGCTCGGCGTGTGGGCGTCGCACCGGTGGGCGTGGACGCTCATTGTGCTGCTCTGGCTGATCGCGAGTACCGGCGCGTGGTCCCTCTCCGACGACATCCCCGCGGTGCGCAACGAACTGGCCGACCGGTCCCGGACGCCGCGCGACCAGTTCGTCCCGTGGCACCCGATGTTAGACTCCGACCGGCTGCGCCTGTGGCCCACGTGCTGGCGCCCAGACCTGACCGCCGCCGAGCGGTACGCGCTGTGGGACAAGCTCCGGTTGCACCCGCCGCACGAGGCCGTCATCAGTTGGGGGGAACTCGCGGAGGTCGCGGACTTCCTGCGCGCCGAGGGCGTGGAAGACTACGAGGTGATCGCGTGGTTCGACTCGCCGCACGCCATCTACCTGACGATGAACCTGAAGCCCGGCGTGCGGTTCATGCACGTGAACACGGCCTGTTCCATCGGCGCGGACAAGAACGGCGATTACGGCGGCGACAAGGTGTCGCGCGAACTGGCCGCCCTCGCAAAGCCGAAGCCCGGGCGCCCGCGCCCGCGGTTCGTCATCAACGACCTGGAGTGGGTGATACTCTCGGCCTCGACGGACGAGCAGCGCGTGCTGTGGACCGGTCCGCCGTGCGACCCGCCGCGCGACTGGATGCCGGTCGCCACGCCGTACCCGACCGAGTTCCCGTTCAACCAGCCGTCGGTGTTCCGCACCCGCGGCGGCACCGGCCGGTACATCGTCCACAAGGTCGTCACGCTCGCGAACGACCCCAAGCCGAAGTAGACGCTTCGGGTTGACCGCGGGCGCCCACATCCGGCATGATCGC
This sequence comes from Gemmataceae bacterium, assembly GCA_947490035.1. GTDB lineage: Bacteria > Planctomycetota > Planctomycetia > Gemmatales > Gemmataceae > Gemmata. The sequence continues at coordinate 9,584 of CANLGS010000024.1, read as the reverse complement.
ACTCCTTCGTTCCCCGCAGGAGGCGGATTCGTGCGCGTGCTGTCGTTCTCCCGGTTCACCGCTTGGTTCCGCGCCACTCACGCCGCGAACCCGTCACGGCCGCGAGCCGCGTTCCTCGCGGCGCTGGCCGTGGTCGTGGTGTTGATGAGCGTGAAGTACGCGGCCAAGATCGCGAAGCCCGGCGACACCGGGCAGCAAAGTCGGTCCGCGTTCCTGCGCTGGCGCGAGATGGTGAACGGCGTGTTCGCCGGCGAGAACATCTACGTCGGCCGCAACGAGTACCCGAACCCGCCGATCATGGCGGTGCTGCTGCGGCCGTTCACGGCGCTGCCCCCGGTCGCGGGCGCGCTGGCGTGGTTCTACGCGAAGGTGCTGCTCGCGGTGCTGGCCGCGGTGTGGGTGTTCCGACTTGTGGGTGGTGTCTTGGCGAGCGGGGGGCGTAAGTCCCCTGTTGGTGAAGAGAACAGGGGGCTTACGCCCCCCGCTCGCCCCAGCGACTTGCGCCTCGATTTGGCAAAAGGCGCCGCCATCGTCCTCTGTCTGCCGCCGCTGCTCGGCGACCTGTCGCACAACAACGTGAACATCTTCATCCTGTTCCTCGTGGCCGGGTGCCTCGAAGCGTTCCGCCGCCGACTCGACACGCTCGCCGGCCTCACGCTCGCGCTCGCGATTGCGTGCAAGTTAACGCCGGCGCTGTTCGTCGCGTACTTCGCGTACAAGCGGAACTGGCGCCTGCTCGGCGCGACGCTCGTCGGGCTGGTGCTGTGGCTCGCGGTCGTGCCCGGCCTCACCTTCGGCTGGGATCGCACCCGCGAACTCATGGCCGGTTGGTCGGCGCTGATGATCGAGCGGCCCTTGCTGAAGGGCGAGATCACGACCGAACACCCGAACCAGGCGGTGACCGGGTTCGTGTACCGGCTGTTCACGCACAGCCCGTCGTACATCTCCTACGTCAAGACGGCCGAAGGCGACATCCCGACGCCGGCCGAGTACCATAACCTCGTTGACATCGGCCGCCCGGCCGCGTGGGTCGTGGTGAAGGCGCTCACGGCCGCCTTCGCGCTCGCGGTGGTGTGCCTGTGTCGCGCGCGGGTGCGCAAGCCCACCGACGCGCGCCAGGGCTGGCGAATCGCGGCCGAGTGCGGGCTAATCTGCCTCGGCATGTTGCTCTTCAGCGAGCGCACCTGGAAGCATCACGCGACCATCCTGCTGCTACCTCTCGCGGCGCTCGCGTATGCGGTCGCGGTGGTGGAACTGTCGCGCCGCGTGCGCCTCTTCGTTGTCGGCGTGCTGGTCGTGTCGTTCGTGCTGACGGCCGGGCCGGGGCTGCTCGCGGGCCGCGCCGCCGACCTCGCGATGGTGTACGGCACGCACACCGTCGCGTTCGCGCTGCAAGCGGTCGCGGTGTGCGTAATCCTGGCGTGCCGGTCGGACGACGTGTGCGGGTCGCGCGGCGCGGCGCGCGACCCGATTCCTGTTTGACAGAGCGGATCGGCTGCGGGGTTTGGGTATACTGAGCGGAGACGGCGATGTTCGCTCCGAGTACACTCATGCCTGATTCCTCTCACCTCCGACCGGCGCGCGGCCGGTTTTCTCCCTCGCCCCTTGCGGGAGAGGGCAAAGACAAGACGCAGAAAGGCGGCGCGCGTTCCTTCCGCCTCCCCGCTATCCTCGCGCTCGCGATCCTGTTCGCGGGCACGGTCGCGCTTTCCGCACAGTCGCCCGCCGTCGATCCCGTTAAGAAGGTCGCCGACCCACCCAAGACCGACAACAAACCGCTCGTCGTGAAACTGCCCGACGGCACGCTCCTCTGGCTCGGTTCCGCCGACGGCGGCGAGCGCGTCACCCTCACGCCGCGCGAGTTCCAAAAGCTCCTCGATAACGTCGATTCGCTTAAGAAGGAACTGGCCGCGCGCAAGCCGGTCGCGCCGAGCGGGTGCGCCGTCCGCGGGCGCGTCGAGAAGCGCGGCGAGCAACTCGTCGCGGTGCTGAAGCTCACCTACGCGTTCCGCACCGCCGGGCCGAACGCCGCGGTCGCGCTCGGCGGGCGCAAGGCGTTCCTCGTCGCCGCCGCGCTCGACGGCGCGAAACTCCCCGTCCTCGACACCGGCGACGACGGCTTCGCCGCGCTCGTCGAAACCGCCGGCGCCCACACGCTCGTTCTCGACGTGGAAGCGCCCGTCACCGCGCGCGGCCTGAAGGCCGAGATCGGCTTCGACATGGGGCTGCCCCGCGCCCCGATCACCACGTTCGCACTTGACCCGCCGGGCGGTGTGCCGCGCGTCACCCTCGCCACCAAGACGCCCGACCCGACGAAGCCGACCGAGGTGCGGCGGGTCGCGGTGGACGCGAAGCAACTCGCCCCGAAGGGTGCCGACGCCGGGATGCCGCTCGGCCCGGTGGAATCGCTCGAAGTGACCTGGGATCCGCCCGCGTCGGTCGCGCAACCGGCCGACCAGGTGCAGAGCGCCGAGATCGATGTCGCCGTGGTGCTGACCGACGGGTACGTCGAATCCACCGCGAAGGTGAAGGTGCGCGGGCAAGCGCGTGAGTGGAAGCTGGTCGCGCCCGCGACCGCCGACGTGAGCGTCGATCGGGTCGCCGCGCCGGGCGACACCGGGCCGACGCAGCAGCCCGTTCTGACGAAGCCCAATGACCCGAACAAGCCGGTGTGGAAGATCGAGTTGCCGGCCGGTTCGACCGGGGCGGACTGGGTCGTCACCGCCGTCGTGCGGCAGGCGCGGCCGAAGTCCGGCGCGAAGTCGGCGGCGGCCCCGGTCGGCCCGTTCAGTGTGCTGGACGTGTTCCGGCAGACCGGCACGGTGGGCGTGCGGGCCGGTCCGCACTTCCGGTTCGTGTTCAAGCACGGCCCGGACCTGCGCCGCGCCGAGGTGCCCGGCGCGAGCGACGACGACGCCAGCGCCGCGCTGTTCCGCCTCACCACCGGGCCGACCGGCGCCACGCCGGTGAACTCGCCCTTGTTGACGGTGGAGGCGTGGCCGGTGGAAGGCGCGGTGCGCGTGCGCCCGGTGTACAAACTGGAACTCACCGACGCCGGCTGGAAGGTGCGCGCGGAGATCGCCGTGAAGCCGATCCGCACCGAAGTGGACGCGATCACCATCGACGTGCCGGCGGAGTGGAACGGGCTGGAGTCGGAGTTCGACCCGGCGGCCGTGCAGGGCGTGAGCCGCGGGGAGTCGGTGTCCGGGTGGGCGCCGGTCACCGTGCGGCTCGCCGCCGCGACGAAACTGCCGTTCAGCGTGGTGCTGCTCGGCACGGTGCCCGTTCCGCCCGGCGCGCGCAAAATCAACATCCCGTTCCCGCGCTACCCGAAGTCCGTGGAGCGCGACTCGCTGATTACCGCGACCGTCCACGACGGGTTGGAGGTGCGCGGCACCGGGCGCGGGTGGGAGGGCGAGCAACCGGCTGCGTGGGGCGCGGCGCTGCTCGCCGTGCCCGGCGCCGACGGCAAGGCGCCGAAGGTCGTCGCCGCGATCACCGGCCGGGCCGAACGCGGGTTCGCTCGCGCCGCGCTGAGCTGGCAGCCGCACCGCCCGGACGTGACCGTGGATGTCAAGACCGACGTGACCGTGGGCGAACGGCAGGTCGTGGTGAAGCAGGAGTTCCGGCTCCGCTCGGCCGACGGATTTCCCAAGTCGGTGCGGTTCCACGGGCCGGCGGACGCACTCGGATTCCAGGCACCACTGGCGTTTACTTCCGTCGCGCCGGGCGTGTGGACGTTCTCCCCGCCCGACCAGAAGGAAGCCACATTTCGCGTCAGCTTCGCGCTGCCGCTGCCCGTTCACGCCGACGGGCCACTCGCGCTACCGGTCGGACTGGTGTGGCCGATGGACGCGGCGCGGGTCGATGTGAGCGTGCGCGTGTGGGCGAGTTCCGTGACCGGGCGCACGGTGAGTACCGCCGCGGCCGGGTGGCGCGAACTGCCGCCGGAGGCCGCACCCGAGCGCGACATGCTGCCCGCGCTCACGCTCGCCGCGTCCGCCGAACACCCCCTCGTGTTGGAGGTGCGGCAGGCGACGCCGGAATCGGCCGTGGCCGTGTGGGTGGAACGCGCGCTGATCGAAGCGGGCGCGACCGAGGATGGCGCCGTCAGCTACCGCGCGCGGTTCCGGCTGGCGCGGTGGCTCGCGCCGGCGGTCGAGGTGTGGCTGCCCGGCGCGATCGGTCCGAACCCGACGGCGCGCATCGACGGCGTGACCGCCGCGCTCCAACCCGTCGGCGAGGTGGACGGCGGGCACCGGTTCCGCGTGAACCTGCCGGACGTTCCGCCCGGCCGCGGCGCGGTGCTCGAACTGCGGTACACGCTGCCGGGTTCGCGGCAGGTGTTAGGCGAGACGAACTACCAGCCGCCGCGGGTGATGTCCGCGGCGTACTCCGGCCCGGTGCGGTGGCTAATCACGGAGGCGTCCGGCGCCGCGCCGCTGCTGTTCAGCGACCGCGCCCGGCCGGAACTGCGGTGGCGGTGGCGCGGCCCGGTGTTCGCGCCGTCGGCCGCGCCGCGCGCCGACCTCGAACTGTGGTTCACCTCCGGCGGCGAGCCGGACGCGAATGGCGCGGCGCCGACGCAAGAGGGCGAACCGCTCGCGGCCCGGCAGGCTGCGCCGGACGCGGTCCGCGTGGCCCGCGTGCCGTGGCTCGCGCTGGTCATCGTGTGTTCGCTGGTCGTGTTCCTGGTGGCGGTTCTGCTGACGCGGCTGAACGCGGTGGCGGCCGGGGTGGTTATCACCGCGCTGGGCGGCGCGTTCGGGATCGCGGCGGTGCTGTACCCGCAGCCGGCGGCGCAGGTGGTCGCGGCCGGACAGCCGGGGTTGGCGGTCGCACTGTTCGGGGTGGCGGCGCAGGCGCTGGTGCGGTGGCACCTCCGCCGGCGGGCGCGGTACCTGCCGGGCTTCACGCGCACGCTCCCCGAACCGACCGCCAGCGCCGCGCCCGTGGGGTCCGTGCCGTCGGGACGGAACCGGCCGGGGAGTACCGCCGCGCCCGCGCCGACGGGCAGCGGGTCGTAGCTCGTGCAAAGGCGAGCGGGGGGCGTAAGCCCCCTGTTGAACCTTATCACGACTATTCGCGAGAACCTTTAACAGGGGGCTTACGCCCCTCGCTCGCCTTCAGCATCGAGTCCCCCATGCCCCGTTCGGGCTGGCTACTACTGGTGTGCGCGTGCGCGGCCGGGACCGCGCTCGGGGCGGTGCCGCGCCCGCCCACCGGCGCCGTCGTGCGCGGCGCGCTCGACCTCCTGCCGGCCGACGACCCGTTCCCCATCCGCCGCGTGCGCGGTGCCGATTCGCGCCTCCCGGACCTCCTCAAAGAACTCGGCCCGGACCCGGTCGTGCGGATGCCGCGCGCGGAGTTCGAGTCGCGCGTCCGCGCCGCCGGGCGCGCCGCGGACCGGGCGAAGCGCGGCGCGCGGATCGTGGACGCGACCTTCACCGCCGAACTCGACGGCAACGACCTGACCGGCACCGCCGAACTCGGCATCCTGAACGCGAGCGGGGCGCTCGCGTTCCTGCCGCTCGACCCGCTCCGCGTCGCGGTGAGCGGCGCGAAGTGGGCCGATGATACCGATGCGATCGTGACCGTACTTCCGACGGCGACCCCGAACGTGAGCGCGCCGGCCGTGTGGGTGGACCGCGAAGGGCGCCGCGTGCTGCGATTCCGCTGGTCGCTGACCGGCACGACCGAACCCGGCGAGCGCCGGTTTGAACTGCGCGCCCCGGCGTGCGAGACTTCAACGCTCGAACTCGACCTGCCCGCCGATCAGGTGCCGACGGCGCCCGCGGACGTGCTGCTCACCGGCCCGTTCGACGTGACCGGCAAGCCGGCGCGGCGCGCCTGGAAGCTGCGGTTCGGCGGGCGCGCGAAGCTGGAGTTCGCCGTCCGCGCCGGCGGCGCGCCGTCCGTGGGCGCGACGGCGGCGCTGGTCGCGACCTACGAGATTGGCCCCGGTCAGTTGGCGGCTACGTTCGAATACGAGATGCGCCCGGCGCGCGGGTCGGTGTCCGAGTGGGCGTTCACCGCCGACCCCGGGCTGCGCATCACGGAGGTGAACGCGAACAACCGCGCCGGGTGGGTCGTCGATCCGCCGCTGGTTCCCAACGGCCCGCGGCGCGTGCGAGTCAGCCTGCGGCAGCCCGGCCCCGGCGGGAAGGTGCTCGTCAGCGCGGTCGCGGCGCTGACCGATCCGGCGCGCCCCGCCGACGCGCCGCTACCCGCCGTGCGCCCGATCGGCGCCGTGATTGAAAGCGAGACGGTAACCGTGCGGGTCGCGCCCGGTCTGAAGGTCGAGTCGTGGGCGCCGGGCGACTACCGACTCACCGGCGTGACCACCGAATCCGACCAGACGCGGGCGCACGCGCTGGTCGGCACGCTCCTCCCGTCCGGCTCGGACGAAGCGTTCCGGCGGATGCCGTCGGTGCGCGTCGCGGCGCCCGACGCCGAGTTCGCCACGTTCGATCGCCTGGAGTGGCAGCCCGGCGCGGTGCGTTCGACACTCGTCGCGCGCGTCCACGTGCGTGTGACGCGCGGCCTCTTGTTTCAGCTCTCCCTGCGACCGCCCTTGGGGTTCGTACTCGACCGCGGGCCGGCGGCGACCGACGAGTTTGTGGCGCACGTCGGCCTGCCGCTCCCGGCGGGGCAAGTGATCGATTTCGCCCGCCCGCTGCTCGCGGGCCAGCACGCGGACCTGCGGTTCGAGTTCAGCGGCCCTGGCGTGAAGCCCGGTTCACCGGTGCCGTTCCCGGCGTTCGCGGTCCTCGGCGCGACCGAGCGCGACGGGTGGCTGAGCGTCGCCGTCGATCCCGCCTGGGCGGTGAGTACCCGGCCCGGCGCCGGCGCGACGCCGGCGGGCTTGTGGGGCTGGCTGACGACCGACGCGCCGCGCGACGCCCGCGCGGTGTACCTGTTCCGCGCGAAGGAGCCGGACGGGTTCGCGACCCTCGCGCCGCCGCGCCCGCAGGTGACGGTTCAGGCGGTGGTGTCTCTCGACGCGCCCGACGGGCGGTGGACCGCGACCACGCGCCTCTCGCTCACCGCGACCGGCGGCGCGCTGCCGGCGATGACGGTGTTCGTCCCAGGCCCGCGCGAGAATGGGCGCACGTGGAAGTTGCTCGACCCGGCGAACGCGGTGGCCGACGCGGTGCCCGTTCCGCCCGAACTGCTGGGGATGCTCCCGCTGTTCGCGCCGCTCGACGTGCGCGCGGGTGCCGTCGGCGTGCGCGCGAGAGAGGGCATCCCGGACGGCACGTTCTGGGTGGTGCGGTTCGCGCGCCCGCTGTTCGGAACGGCGGTGTTGGAAACGGCCGCACCCGCACCGCCCGGCGCGGACCCGATGTCGTTCCCGGTTGCGCAGGTGAGCGGCGCGGAGCAGGCGACGCGCGCGGAAGTGGCGCCCGCGCTCCAGGACCGGTTCGCGGCCGAAGTGGTCGGTAAGGCGGTGCGCGTCGGCGCGCGACCGCGGGTCACGCTCGGCGCGTACCCGGTGTCGGACGTGTACCTGCTCACGACCGTGCGCGCGCCCGGCGAGGCGGTCGCCGCGTTCGGCGGGACGGTGCGCGATTCGGCCGGCGGCGTGCTCCCGGTCGAACTGCCGCCCGGCGCGGAGGTGCGCGGCGTGTGCGTCGCCGGGCGGTGGCTGAACCCGGCCGCGTGCGCCGCCGCGGACGGGGCGCTGCGCGTCCCGATCCCCGCGGGGCCGGCGGTGCGTTTCGAGGTGCGGTACCGTCTCCCGGCGCCGGCCGGGTGGCCGACGCGGCGCGTCTCCAGCCCGGTGCCGACGGTGACCGGCGACCCGCCGGTGCGCCGGTGGTGGAGCTTCGCCGCGGGCACCCTTCCGGGGTGGCCGGCGCGCCCGTGGGAGGCGACCGGGGACGAACCGCCGCTCCTCGGTGGCCCGATGGTAAGCGGCGAGCCGGCGCTGGTCACGCGGTCCGACGACGAGTGGGTGCGGGTCGGCGCGGTGCGCGGCGCCGACGCGCTGGCGGTCGGGTTGGTCGCGGGGGTGATCGCGCTCGGGTGCGTGGCGCTGCGCCGCCGGCGTGCCCGCGGCGCGCTGGTGCTGGCGGGCGTCGTGACCGCGGCGATCCTCGTCGGGGAACTCGGCCCGCCGTGGTGGGCGCGGGTCGCGTGGTCGGTGCTGTGCGCCGCGGTGGTCGCGCTGGCCGGCGTCCTCGCGGGCGTCGGGCTGCGCCGCCGGCCCGCGGTCCCGGCTTCTCTCGTCGTCGCGTTCGCCTTCGTCTCGTTGAATGCGCTCGCGCAGCCGCCGGCGCCGGTGACCGTGCTGATCGTGCCGGGCGCGGACGGGGGCGAAGAAGTTGTCGCGCCATGTGCGCTGCTGGACCGGCTCGACGCGCTCGCGTGCCCGCCACTGCCGGCGCCGGTGGTCGCGTCGGCGGCCTACGACGTGCGAGCGGACGCCGCCGGCGCGCACGTGGTCGCGAAGTTCGTCGTTCACGCCTTCCGACCCGGTGACAACGTTGTGTCACTCGCGCTGGCGGACGCGCGCCTGGAGCGCGTGACGGTGGACGGCGCCGTGGCGTTCCCGGCGGCGCCGCGCCCGGACGCTTACGCCGTCGCGGTCGGCGGGCCGGGGCGCCACGAGGTGGAAGTCCGGTTCGCCGCGACCGCGACGACTTCCGGGGCCGAGCGCGAGGTCAGGTTCGGCGTGCCCGAGGTCGCGGACGCGAAGCTGAACGCGTCGCTGCCCGGCGCGGCGCGCCAGCCGCAGGCGGTCGGCCGCGTCGGGCGGCAGACGGTCGGGACCGCCGGCGACCGCGCGACGGTCGAGGCCGATCTCGGCGCGGTGAAGCAGGTGCAGTTGCGCTGGCGCGAGGGGGCCGCGGGCGCGGCCGTCGTCAAGGTCCGCGAGGGGTGCGTGTGGGACGTTACCGAGGCTGGTGCCGAACTGACCGCCGCGTACCTCGTGCGCGTCGAACAGGGGACGGTCGGCGGCTTGCGGTTCGAGGTGCCGGCCGAGCTGGAGGTGCTGCGCGTCGCCGCCCGTTCCGCCGATGCGCCGGCGGCGCTGCCGCTGCGCGACTGGAGCCTCGCACCGGAGAAGGGCGGGTATCGGCTGCTGCGCGTCGACTTCCAGGGGCCGACCGCCGGGCGGTTCTTCGTGGTGCTGGAGTGCGCGCCGCGGAAGGCGCTCACGCGCCACCCGGTGTTGCGGTTCCCCAAAGTGGCGTTCGGCGCGGTGAAGGGCGAGACGGACGCGGTGTACGGGCTGCGCGCGGTTCGTGTCACCGTCGATGAAGTCGCTCGCGCCGGGGTGATCGACTTCTCGGCCGACGCGCTGCGCGACTTCGCCGCGGTCCCGGACCTGAAGCTCGACCCGAACAACCCGGTGCGGGCGTTCCGGCCGGTGGCCGGCGCGACGGCGGAACTGCGCCCGACTCTCCGCGCGGCCGAGTTGCCCACGGTGCGGACGGCCACCGCGTGGCGGGTCGGGGCGCACCGGGCCGACGCGGTCGGCACCGTGTCGTGGGCGGCGCGCGACCCGGTCGCGTTCGTCGAGTTCACCGTCGCGGGCGTGAAGGTGCTGGAGGTTCGCGGCGCGGACGTGGCCGGGT